>DATGJU010000557.1:0-12480 GCA_035295045.1 Chthonomonadaceae bacterium | reverse complement strand
CTGGGCTACCTTGTCAGGATTGTTGGACAGCAGCCGGATCTGATTGATGCCAAGGGCTTTGAGCGCCTCCGCGGCGAATTCATAATCGCGGGCGTCGTCCTTGAATCCGAGCTTGCGATTGGCTTCGACGGTGTCCAGGCCCTCGTCCTGGAGCTCGTAGGCTTTCAGCTTATTCAGCAGGCCGATGCCCCGGCCCTCCTGCTCCAGATAGATGAGGGCGCCGCGGCCGGCGTCGGTGATATTCTGCAGCGCCAGGTGGAGCTGGCTTCCGCAATCGCACTTGAGGCTGTCCAGGAGGTCGCCGGTGACGCAGGACGAGTGGACGCGGACGAGGGCCGGCTGCCCGTCCGACAGGTCGCCCTTGACGAGCGCGATGACGTGGTGGGGCTCGACGGACGACTCGTAGGCGACGACGGTGAAATCGCCGTATCGGCCGGTCGGCAGCCGGGTGGTGGCCACGCGCTTTACAAGCCGCTCGGTGCGGCGCCGGTAGGCGATCAGGTCCGCGATCGTAATGAGGCTGAGGCCGAAGGCTTCCGAGATGCGCTCGAGCTCCGGCAGGCGCGCCATCGCGCCGTCTTCGCCGACGATCTCGCAGAGCACGCCGCAGGGCTGGAAGCCGGCAAGTGTTGCGAGATCCACCGTGGCCTCGGTGTGGCCGGCGCGCCGGAGCACGCCGCCGTCGGCGGCGCGAAGCGGGATGATATGGCCGGGCCGCGCGAGGTCGCTCGGCTTCGCCTCCGGATCGACAAACACGTGGACGGTCTTGGCCCGGTCGTATGCGGAGATGCCGGTGGTGGTGCCGTGCAGCGCGTCCACGGTCACCATCATCGCGGTGCCGAGTCGCGCCGTATTGTTGGAGACCATTACGGAGAGCTGAAGCTCCTCGAGGCGCTTCGCGGTCGTCGGCACGCAGGGGATGCCGCGGCCATTCTTAATGATGAAGTTCATCGCCTCGGGCGTGCACTTCTCGGCGGCGAGGATGAAGTCGCCCTCGTTCTCACGATCCTCGTCGTCCACGACGATGACGATCTTACCCTGCCGGATGTCCTCGATCGCCGTCTCTATGCTGCTGAACGCCATGCAACGCTCCATTGCGAACAAGATGATTGTCTCGACGCGGACTGCTGGCCGCAACCGTATTGTACAGGTAGTTTACATAGGGTTTTTTATTTTTTTACGGTGTAAGGGGGGGGTTTTGGTGTAAGTTTTGCAAAATAAGTCGGTCCGGGGGCGGATTGAACGAAAACCATGGAGCCTGAGTTCACACCGGAGCTGGTCGAGCTAGCGTACAGGAACGGGATTTTCCCGATGCACAATCAGTTCAGCGGCGAGCTGGAGTGGTACCGCCCCAACCCGCGGGCGATCATCCCGCTCGATGGCTTCCACGTCTCCCGTTCGTTGGCGAAGACGATCCGGCGGGGCGAATTCCAGGTGACGATGAACCGCGCATTCGAGGACGTCATGCGCGGCTGCGCGGACCGCGATGGCGGATCCTGGATCAACGACGAGTTCATCGCCGTCTATGGCGCGCTGCACCGGGGCGGGAAGGCGCACAGCGTGGAGGTGTGGCGGGACGGGGCGCTCGCGGGCGGGACCTACGGCGTGGCGCTGGGCGGGGCCTTCATGGCGGAGAGCATGTTCCACCGTGTGACGGATGCCTCCAAGGTAGCGCTCCACGGGCTCGTTTCCCGCCTTAACGAGCGCGGCTTCACGCTTCTCGATACGCAGTACCTGACGCCGCACCTCGCTTCGCTCGGCGCGATCACGATCTCGCATGGCCGCTACATGCAGCGGCTGCGCACCGCGCTCGCCCTCCCGGCGACTTTCGATTAGGACGCCCCTCTGCGAGCGCGCCCCGCGGCCCCCAATTCTGGGGGAGGGGCCAAGGCCTGGCACGCGCCCCGCCGGGCCCCAATTCTGGGCGTGATACGCTGCTTCGCCGGGTGCAGATGTGGAACATTATCGCCCGCCCGTACGTCGTGCGGTCATCGAAACCACGCCGAGATGCGTGTCGCCGGACAGGCTCCGGCTGAGCAAATTCGAAAGGAATGAACGACCATGGCAGATACACGATATGACCGCGTCGATCCGATCCAGCACGGAATTGACAACAATCCGGAGCACGATACGGAGAAGGGCGCGGTAGCGGGCGGACTCGGCGGCGCGGCCGTTGGAGCCGTGGCGGGCTCGATGATGGGTCCGGCGGGGACTGCGGCCGGCGCGGCCATCGGCGCCGTTGCCGGCGCGGTCGCGAGCGGCGCGGCCGTGAACGCGGTGGACCGCATCGATAACGATGACACCGTGTCGGGGATCGGCGACGACGTGTCTCACCGCTCCGGCCTCCGCACGGGCGGCACCGACATAGACGGCACGCCGGATACGCGCGGGGTCTCCGAAAAGGTCGCGGACGCGGTCACCGGCGACCGCATCGACGACAAGACGGGAAAAGTGGTGCGCTAGCGCGCCACGGCTGGCTGTAACCGGCAATTCGCCCGCCCGTCCTTGCTGACGGGCGGGCGTTCTAGCGTGACCCCGGGTTGAAACCCGCCCTGGCGCATCCCGGCGATCAGTCGCTCACGGAGCAGGCGCGCCCGGTGGCGCACCTGGACGCACCGGACGTGGGGACGTGTTGGCTATCGACCGACCGGGTGCTCGTTTCGGAGGGCACTTTCAATGCTAGCACGTTTCACTGGCACGGTTTTGTGAGGTCCGTGAACGTCGATACGAAGAGGCGCGAGCCGTTGCCCGGCCTTAGTGCGCTGACCAACCGAATGGGCTGGATGCCAGACTGCTCTTGCGCGTCTCCCGATGGGGGCAAGCGTTTACGACGATCCCAACCCGTCGCCAGGCCTCTTCCGGGTCGCGTTCTACGGACCGAACGACACTGGAATCACCACGTTGCTGCGTACCGTTCCAGTAAAGTCCCCACCTGGCGAAGGGGCGCCCGACATCACCGTGTCGCCGCGGCGCGATCGGATTCTCTACGAGTTCCGGTACCAGGCGCCGAATCGCGCGTCCCGTTTGGAGCGGATCACCCGTCGCGTGATACCAAACTTTCACATGCGACCCCAGTACTATGACAGCCTGTGGGTGTCGGATGCGGACGGCCGAAACATGAGGGAGTTGGGATCGCAGGCCGTCCGCAGCCTCGGACACGACTTCGACCAACGGCACGATTTGATCCAGTGTGTGAAATGGTCGCCGGACGGACGGCGCATCAGCTTCGTATTTGGGAACACCCTGTACGTCCTTCTGCTGCGGTAGCGCGGCCCCGTTTGTCACCAACGGGGATCCTGGCAGCCAGCCGGTGAGATAGGCCGTATGCAGCTCGCGCCCCTTGCGTGCCGCCGCTCTCGGCGACCGTGGGTGTAATGAGGCGGCTGCGCGTATTGCCGCGCAGTTCGTTAGCGCTTGTGGCGGCGCTTGTCGCAAACCGGAAGGCCGAGATGCAGCGCAAGGCGCATTGAGGCTGCGGGACTCATTAAGCCAAAGTAGAAGTCCCGACTGTGCGGCTGGGACCAGCGCAAGTATACGCTTGGACCCATTTCCGAACTCGAGATTACGATCGCCCTGAAATCGGCGCGGACGTCGCCAGATAAGCGCTTCACCAGAAACGGAAAGCCGTCGATCAGGGTGTAGCGCCGCGACAACAGGTCGATTCGCAGCTCGCACCGGCCGGCAACGCGGAATGCGCCGACCGCGAACAGCGGATAGCAGACGAGAATTAAGAGGCGGCCCCAAATTGGAATCGCGCCGATCGGCGCAACGATCCCGAACACAAATGCCGCGACTGAGCCAACGCTGATCGCGAGCAGGAGCGCGCGGGCGAAAGGACTCCTGTAGTATTCGATTGTGTCCGCTGTTACTCTCAACATCTCGGCGAGGCGCAGGCTCGCGTCTGCGCGTCGTGCGTACCTTGCGTGGATCGCATGAGATTCGCATCGGCTTGCGGCACGGGTGGGGCCGGCGTGAGCAGCTCGGCCCGCGAACCGCACCTTGCACGGAGCAGGGTGGACGGCTGGCTCAGCGCTCGCTCGCGCTCGACACACGCGCGGCGGATGAGCGATCTGACGAATTCCGGGCCGGGCGCCTCAGAATTCTCAGTGGAAAGGCTGCGCACTGCGGCAAGGGCCCTCCGAGCCGGAACGTGGACAGCGACGCGATGCGCCGCCAGGATCGTGGCCCCGTAAGCGGAAGCTCGGAGACGGCACATCGGGACGCCAGTGGGGCCGGTTCGATTCGGGGACATGGGTAAGGCGCACGTCGGTCGATCGACAGGACGGGCGGTCCTGACTTGCATGCACGCTGGAGCGTGACGATGCGCCGGCCCTGAGAATCGCTTCACTGGGCCGGCGTCACGTCGTTCAGCGCGTGGGAACGCGGTTTTGCGCCGTGCCGGCGTATGGCGGCTGGGGCTGGCTGCCGCCGCCGGAGGAGCCGCGACCGCTCGGACAGCCGGTAGTGAGGTAAAGGCAAGCGGTACAGATCGCCACCGCAAGGAAGAGCCTAATGTTCTTGCCGCTCATAGGTACCCTCCGAGGACATGCGCCCTGGCTGCGCCATAATTGGGCGCGGTTGTAACTTGCAAAGGTGATTTCTCCGCTCGCTGCGCGGATTCCTCCGATTGCCCGGCAGCCTTCAGGACTGCCGCAAAAAAGGAGCGCCGGGTCGGAGGAATTCCGGTGGAGAGCCCGAATTCCCTGTGTGGCAGGCGGATCCGGATCGACTTTGGTTTCAGCCACGGAGGGGCTATCACACTGCGCCTCTCGCTTCGTGCTGGATATTAGCTCGGCGGTCCGCCGCGAGCCGGCCGCATCGCCGCGGCCGCCTTCTTCATGAATTGGCAATCCCGTCTCAAGGAGCAACGAGCATGGTCCGGCTCCCCTACTCGCAGTCTCGTGCGCCGATGAAGCTGGGCCCACCGTCGGATCCGTCCGGACGGACGGGACCGGCGACGATGCGCCGCTCGGCCGCGCTGCTACCGTTTCGCGGTGCCCGGATGCTGCCCGCCGCGGCGGCGTGCGCGGTCATGGCGGTTCTGGCGCTCGCCGCGGCCGGCTGCGGCGGAGGCGGATCCGGAGGCTCGGGCGCCACCCGAAAAACGCTGCGCGAGCGCGCGATCACGTCTGTCCGGCTGACGCGCGGCGTATTCGCGATCGCCGGGATCGGACGGTCGATCACGCGCTCGGTCCGGTCCGATAGGCCGCGCCTCAGGTCGATTATGGCCATGCTCCACAAGACGCGCGATGCGCAGCCTGACTTCGATTCCGACCTCGGCCTCTTCTTCCAGTCGCAGACGGATCTCGACGGCTCCGGCCACGAGGACCTTTTCTCGGACGCCTCGCACAACGTTCCGGCGGGCAGTTTCGTCTGGCAGGCGCCGGTCTGGGCGAACGGCCAGATCGACAGCTATCCGGCGACGATCCATACGGACTACCAGATCGGAGGCGGCAGCTTTAACGGCGAGCACGGGACGATCGATTTCACCGCGGACGACCCCTCCGGCGAGAACGGCACGATGCACGTGGTGATGATCACGAAGGAGAACGAGCGCGCCGAGGCGGACTTCACCGTTGTCAACGGGATCGTCCACGGCAAGGACCACTGCACCCTCCCGGACGGCACCGCGTGGGAGGAGACCGACGAACCGCAGGACGACGGCACGGTGGACAGCACGATCATCTTCGACGATGGAACCCAGGAAACCGTCGATACCCAGCCGGACGGCAGCATCGTCGATACGATCATGGGCCCGAACGGGTCGGTCGACTCGACTGGGACCGTGACACCGGACGGGCAGGACAGCATCACCTACCCGGACGGCGGGCAGGAGCAGGTCGACGTGAATACGGCGGATGCCGGGGACGGCGGCGGCTCGGGCAACGACGGGTCCGGCGACAGCGGCGACAAGGGCGCCCGGCGCTCCGCCAGGCCGGCGCAAAGGCCGATAACCGGAGCGCCACGGAGACGGTGACCGGCGGCTGGTCCCGGCGCGGTGGCGAGGGCGTGTGCGGTGAAGTAACGCACTCACGCGGCGGTACGCTACGCCCCCGGCCCCCATTCTGGGGGAGTCCAGCGGCGGAAGTGGGCCTGCGATGCGCTTTGGCGCGCCCCCCAACCCCCAATTCTGGGGGAGTCTTAGCGCTGGCGGGAGCCGCAAGACGGCGGCTCGTGGACTTGGCGTGCCCGGCGCCGCGCGGCCGGCTGGGAGCGAAATAGTACGGCGCGAACGGCGGAAGGGACGCGACATGCGGCTGCTGATTCTGGGCGGAACGATATTCCTCGGGCGCGCGCTGGCTGAGTGCGCGCTGGAGCGCGGTCATGCGGCGACGCTATTCCACCGGGGCAAGCATAACCCGGAACTGTTTCCCGAGGTGGAGCGCATTCTCGGCGACCGGAACGCGGACCTGGACCGGCTGGATGGGCGAACCTGGGACGCGGTAATCGACACCTGCGGCTACTTTCCGCGACAGGTCGCCGCGTCCGCGCAGCGGCTGGCAAAGGCGTGCGGCCACTACACATTCGTTTCCAGCGTCTCCGTCTACGCATCGTTCGCCGAGCCGGGCATGGATGAGAGCGGGGCCGTCGGCACGATCGAGGACGCGGCGACCGAGGAGATCACCGGGGAGACCTACGGCCCGCTCAAGGCGCTGTGCGAGCAGGCCGCCGAGGCCGCGATGCCGGGCCGCGTCTTCAATGTGCGGCCGGGCTTGATCGTCGGTCCGCACGATCCGAGCGACCGGTTCACCTACTGGCCGGTGCGCATTGCGCGCGGCGGCGACGTACTGGCTCCGGACCGGCCGGGCGTGCTCGTGCAGATCATCGACGCGCGCGACCTGGCCCAGTGGATGGTTCACGTGGCCGAGGACGGACTGACCGGCGTCTACAACGCGACCGGACCGGCCGGGCCGCTTACGATGGGCGAAGTCCTCGATAGCTGTATTCGGATCGCGGAGAGCGATGCGCGGCTGCGCTGGGCGCCGCCTTCCTTCCTGGCGGAGCAGGAGGTCGCGGCCTGGTCCGAGATGCCGCTCTGGGTTCCGGACAGCGAGGGCGCCGGCTTCTCCGCGATCGACTGCTCGAAGGCGATCCGCGACGGACTCACGTTCCGCCCTGTGGACACGATCGTCCGGGACACGCTGGACTGGGCCAGGGCGTGGCCGCCGGATAGGACGCTGCGGGCCGGTATCGCACCGGACAAGGAGGCGGCCGTACTGGCGGCACTGGCGGGCACCACGGCTTTGTCTTGAGACAGGATGGACAGGATTGTCTGAGTCGTGATCAGGAGCTTCTCGAATGACTTCAACCGTTTTGCCGGAGGCCGCCGAAGTCCGCAATTTCTGCGGCGGGGCGTGGATTCGACCGCGGGTGGAGCGGACGCATGCCGTTCACAATCCCTCGACGGGCGAGGTGATCGGGTGGACGCCGATGTGTGGCGCGCGGGAGGTGGACGAAGCGGTCCGGGCCGCCGCGATGGCGTACGCGTCGTGGTCGCGGACGCCGGTGCCGCGCCGCGCCGAGGCGCTCTTCCGCTACCGCGCGCTGCTGGAGGAGCACAGGGAGGAGCTGAGCCGCCTGATAACGCGGGAGAACGGGAAGACGCTGGAGGAGGCGCGGGGCGACGTGAAGCGCGGCATCGAGGTTGTCGATTTCGCCTGCGGCATCGCCCATCTGAGCAAGGGCGAGAGCCTGCACGAGATCGCGCCGCACATAGACGGCCTGACGATGCGGGAGCCGGTCGGAGTGTGCGCGGGAATCACGCCCTTCAACTTCCCCGCCATGGTGCCGATGTGGATGTTTCCGATCGCCATCGCCTGCGGAAATGCGTTCATCCTGAAGCCGAGCGAGAAGGTGCCGTTCACCGCGTGCCGCTTCGCGGAGCTGTTCCAGGAGGCTGGACTGCAGGAGGGCGTCTTCAACGTCGTGCACGGCGGACGGGACGTGGTGGACGCGCTCTGCTCGCATCCTGGCGTCGCGGCCGTATCGTTCGTGGGCAGCTCCCCCATCGCCCGTCACGTCTATGCGCTCGCCTGCGGGCATGGAAAGCGCGTGCAGGCGGCAGGCGGCGCCAAGAACGTGCTGCTCGTTATGCCGGACGCCGAGCCGGACGCGACGCTGCGCGCCGTGATGAGCTCCGCGTTCGGCTGCGCGGGCCAGCGCTGCATGGCGGGGTCGGTGCTGATGGCGGTGGGCGAGACCGCGGACGCCGTGCGAGACCAGGTGGCGGACGCGATGGCGCGGCTGAAGGTTGACGATACCAGCGCCAACGACGCGGCGGAGATGGGCCCCGTGATCGACGGCGGCGCCCGGCAGCGCATCCGCAGTGAGATCGAGCGCGCAGTGGAAGCCGGCGCGACACGGACGCTCGGCGATGGCGACCGGGCCTTGCCGCCGGGCTTCTTCATCGGCCCGACGCTGCTGGAGAACGTATCGCCGGACATGCCCGTGTTCCGCGAGGAGATCTTCGGCCCGGTCCTCGCGATGCTCCGTCCGGCCACGCTGGAGGAGGCGATCGCGACCATGAACCGGCTTCCGTACGGCAACGGCGCGACCCTCTTCACGGGCAGCGGCCACAGTGCGCGCCAATTCGCCCGCGACATACAGTGCGGTATGGTCGGCATAAACGTCGGGGTTCCGGCGCCGATGGCTCAGTTCCCGTTCGCCGGCTGGAATGGCTCGTTCTTCGGGGACCTGCATGTGCAGGGATCGGAGGGCGTCCAGTTCTACACCCGCCAGAAGGTCGTGCTCTCCCGATGGGACGGCAGCTACCGGCCGCAGCAGGGGTGGTGAGAACGAGCGATCCAGACGACCGCTCGGCAGCGGCCACAAAATAGGAACAAGTACGCTGAATATCAGTTGACAATGGGCGCCGGCTTTGCTACAATTGGCCGGGAAGGCGTGTCCTCTGCGCCGTGGCCGTCCTGGTGAGATTCGTCGAGTCTCCTGGATTCTCAAACTCTAAAGTTCATCGACGAGATCCTCGCTCGTTAACGCTCGTCCAGGGCGGCCACCAAGGCGGCCGCATGCTGGTTTACTTTCAGGCCGTTGCATCGCTCGCCGGATTCGATCTGCGTTGATCGGATAAGGAGGTATTCATGCGCCCTGTGGTAATTGAGTCGTTCCGACGGTGGCTGCACCCAGAGGGTAGCCGTGCTCGCCCCAATCGTCTGCTCGTCCTGGTCCTGGCCATGATCGTCGTCGTCCCGCTTGTTGCCGCTCCCACCGACGGGGTGGTGATCGGCAAGTATAGCCTGGGAGGCGCCGCGGCCCTGATTCTGGAGACGCTGGCGCTCCTGCTGCTGATCGTGCTGATCGGGCGAGTCCGTTCCGAATTAAGCCGGGAGCGGATCCTGACCTTCCTGCGCACCGGTGCGAACGTGCCCGTGCTGCTCTTGCTGGGCTGGAGTCTCCTCTCCTGCGCCTTCTCGCCCCACAAGCTCTTCAGCGTACAGGCGACCTTGCAGTTGGGCGCGGGCGTCCTGCTCTATTTCGTGACTTCCTCGCAGTTCCGAACGAGCCGCCGTCTATACCGGCTCGTCGATGCGCTGCTCTTCCTCGCCATTGCTGTTTCCCTCGTGGTGCTGTGGCAGTTCGCGCATGACCCCGCCGCCCCTCCGACTGCCCTCTTTGGCGATCACCAGCCGCTGGGTTCCCTCCTGATGATCCTGCTGCCGATCGCTGTCGCCATCGCGCTCACGGAGAAGCTGTCGAAGCGGCAAATCGCCGCCCAGTTCGCCTCGGTGCTGACGCTTGGAAGTCTGGCGCTGACCCATGCCCGGAGCGCGTGGATCGGAGCGGCCGTCGGGATCGCGCTGCTGGTCTTGTTGGCGGCATACACGGCCCTGCGGAGGCATCGCGCGGGGGAGCAGCATCTCTATGGAACCTGGGCGGCTCATAAGCACAAACTGGCTCTGCCGCTGATGCTGATCCTCGCCACGGCCGGCTTCCTCTTTATGGTGAGCCGGGAGAATCGCAGCATTGCCGAGCGCGCGGCGACCCTGACCGACGTTGCGCACGATGGGTCGTGGAAGGGCCGCCAGCAGCTGCACTGGCGGGGAGCGCTTGCGATGATCGCTGCGCGGCCCGTTACCGGCTGGGGAATCGGGCTGTTCCCGGTCTACCAGAACTCCTTCACCGGACAGGGCATCGAACTCTCGGAGCGCGCTGTGATGCAGCAACGCCGCGCCTCCCTGGCCGAGCAGGCGCACGATTTCTACCTTCAGACGGCCGCGGAGCTGGGCTTGCCCGGTCTACTGCTGATGGTGGCGATCCCGGCCGGATTTCTGGCGGCAGCTCTTCGGCGCGTGGGGAAGATGCACCGCGGTTTGCGGCGCACCCTGCTGCTAGGCAGCATGGCGGCAATCATGGCCTTTGCCGTGGACGCCCTCGGCAGCCCATCGTGGCAGTACGGGCAGATCGCCATGTTCTTCTGGCTTCTGTTGGGCCTGGGCGTCAACTGCATGCAGCCCCACGCCGGACAAGGTCAACCCGCCCTGGAATCCGACCCTGCCATACGGCCCGAACCGTCCGACCCGATCGGAAAACTGCCAAATGGTCCGCCTACGGTCGTGTTGCGTGCGAATGCCCCTGCATCGGGGCTGGCGTTCCTGTCGCGCCTGACACGGCCCTTTGGCGTAGGCACTGCGGGCCTGATGCTAGCTATGGCCATATTGACGTCGGCAGGCGTCTCCGCCGATAGCGGGCGGTATAACAGCAACAGCACTTCGGCTACGACTACGACCCTGGTCTTCCTCACGCTGGTCACTACCGGCTTCCTGCTGGACGGCGGCGAACCGAAGAAACAGCCTTGCGATTTCGTTATCTATCCGAATAAGGACACTATCTGCGTGGGCGAAAAAGCATATCTTACGGTAGAGGAGCCTATGCCCGCGGGCGGCAAGGTCAAGTGGACCATGGACCAGCAAGGTCCGGCGGCCTTCTCCGGCGGCGACGGAAATCCGGCCGAAGCCACCGGAGACGCAGTGACAGTGACCGGCATCAGGGCGACGGCGGATCCTCTCAAAGTTACCGCTACGTACACCGCGCCAGATGGCACGGAATGCACGAAAGTTGCCGAGGTCACCATCGTCGAGGTCAAGATCAGCCCCAGACTTGTCGTGCTGTTGGCCGGCTCTCGGGACACAGTCAACGTCACTGCTACCGGCACTCCGGCTGGCGGCGCGTACTTATGGGCGACCGGTGACAAAGATGTGTGCCAGATTACGAACAAGCCACCCTGGACCTCCCGCTCAATCAAGGTCAAGGGACCGAAGGTCGGCGAGACCACTCTGACGGTCACATACACCGTGAACAAGCACGCCTGCACAGACAGTATAAAGGTCCTGTCGAAGGAGAAAAGAGGCTGTGGAATCGTCATCGAGCCAGACCCGGTCACGGTGGGCGTCAATGGGTTTACAAATGTGACGGTTACCTATGCGGACAGTTTCTCCGCCGGCGTTCCAGGGACATTTAACTGGACGGTTACGGATCCGACGGTCGTCAAGGTGCCACAAATTAACAAAGACCCAACGACAGGCCAAATGACGGCGCTCATTGGTGGCAAGAAAGCTGGGACGGCAACGCTCAAATGCACTTTCACCCCCAGTTATGGTAAGGAGCCTACCTGCTTCGCTGAGGTGGTGGTCACGGTAAAGTGATCGGGCGCTAATCCCACTGCTGCCGCGACAGCCAATGCGCATCCTGCCGGCGGCACCTATCGATGGTCCATGGCCATCAGGAGGGATACAGCGGAGAAAGGGGTAAACCGTGCCTGCTGCATTTCAGGCGCCCGCGGTCGTGCTAACCGGCGCGGGCGCGAGCTTAGAGTTGCCGGCGCAGGTGAAGCGGCTGGGCGCCACGGTCCTGCTGGTGACCGACCGATACTTCGCGAGCAACGGGCTAGCCGACCGCTTTGTTCAGGCGCTGGCCCGCGAGGGAATCGCGACGACGATCTTCTCGGACGTTCAGCCGGACCCGACCGTGCGCAACGCCGACGACGGACTCCGGGTGCTTCGCGCGTGCGGTGCGGAGATCGTCGTCGCGCTGGGCGGCGGCAGCCCGATCGACGCGGCCAAGGCGATCGCCGTCCTGGCGACGAATCCCGGTCCCTTGAGCGACTACGCGGGGTACCACAGGATTCCGGCGCGTGGCGTGCCGGTCATCGCAGTGCCGACGACGGCCGGGACGGGCAGCGAGGTCTCCAAAGTCACCGTCATCACGGACACGGAGCGGGACGTGAAGATGATGATGTACGATGCCAACCTGCTGCCGGTCGCCGCGCTGGTGGACTTCGAGCTGACCCTTTCGATGCCCGCGCCGCTGACGGCGCACGTGGGCGTGGACACGCTGACCCACGGCATCGAGGCGTACGTCTCGCGGAAGGCAAACGCGATGACGGACCCGCTCGCGCTCTCCTGCGTCCGGCTCGCCGCCCGCAACCTGTACACGGCCTGGAGCGAGCCGGACAACCGGGCGGCG
>DATGJU010000556.1:0-2952 GCA_035295045.1 Chthonomonadaceae bacterium | reverse complement strand
GTTCACTTCCAATTCGTGGGAATGCTCCGGTGACGGCGCCGCGATGGCCTACGAGGCCGGGGCCGATCTCCTCGACATGGAGTTCGTGCAGTTCCACCCCACGGGCATGATCTGGCCTCCCGGCGCACGTGGCATCCTGGTCACCGAGGCGGTGCGGGGCGAGGGCGGGCTGCTTTTCAACGCCGAGGGCTCGCGGTTCATGCTCGACTACGACCCGGTCAAGAAGGAACTGTCATCGCGCGACGTGGTCGCGCGCTCCATCTACAAGGAGGTCCAGGCGGGTCGCGGCTCGACGCATCACGGCGCCTACCTCGACATCCGCCACCGCGGCGCCGACTACATCAAGAAGAAGCTGCCGTCGATGTACGAGCAGTTCCACGCGCTGGGCGGCGTGGACATTACCGTTGAGCCGATGGAGATCTATCCCACGATTCACTACACCATGGGAGGCGTCTGGGCCGATCCCGAGACGTGCGCGACGACCGTGGCCGGCCTCTATGCCGCGGGCGAAGTGGCGGCCGGCCTGCATGGCGCGAACCGGCTCGGCGGCAATTCGCTTTCGGACATCATGGTGTTCGGCCGGCGCGCCGGCATGGCCGCCGCCGAATTCGCGAAGTCTGTGGCGCACGCCGAAGTCTCGACGGCGCAGATCGAACCGGAGACTGCGGCCCTCCTCGCGCCGCTGAATCGGACCTCGGGCGAAAATCCGTACAAGATCCACCAGGAGCTGCAGGAGGCCATGCAGACGAACTGCATGATCGCGCGCACGGAGAAGGGGCTGCTCGCCTGCCTGGAAAAGATTCTGGAGCTGCAGACCCGCGCCGAGAACCTGGCCGCGCCGGGCGATCGGCGCTACAATCCCGGCTGGCACGCCGCGCGGGACCTGCGCTTCATGCTCCGCACCTCCGAGATCATCGTCCGATGCGCGCTGGAGCGCAAGGAGAGCCGCGGCGCGCAGTGGCGCCTGGACTACCCGAATCGGGACGATGGCGGCTGGGGAAAGAAGAACCTCATCGCGACGCTCGGCACGAACGGGGTCGCGATTACCACGAGGCCGCTTCCGGAGATGCCGGCGGAGCTCAAGGCGCTGATTGAGGAGGGCAAGTAGTGGGCCGAGTAACGATCAGCGTGTTCCGCGGCGACGCGGCCGGCGGCAAGATGGTTGCGTACGAGGTCGAGACGTTCCAGGGCATGGTACTGCTGGACGCGGTTCACCAGATTCAGGCGGAGCACGATTCCACGCTCGCCTGCCGCTGGAACTGCAAGGCCGCCAAGTGTGGCTCGTGCAGCGCCGAGATCAACGGACAGCCAAAACTGCTCTGCAAGACGCCAGTGGCCGGACTCGCCGGCGAAGAGATCACGGTCGGGCCGATGCGCGCCTTCCCGCTGATCAAGGACCTTGTGACCGATGTATCGTGGAACTACCGCGTATCGGCGAAGATTCCGCCGCTCGTGCCGAAGTCGGACGCGGCGGGAAGACCGTTCCGCCTCCAGCAGATCGACGTGGACCGGATTCAGGAGTTCCGCAAGTGCATCGAGTGCTTTCTCTGCCAGAACGTCTGCCATATTCTTCGCGACCATGAGCGGTTCGACGGCTTTTTCGGTCCCAGGCAGATGGTAAAGGTCGCGGCGCTCGAGATGCATCCGATGGACGGGCTCAATCGGCGGGAGCAGCTTCGCGGCGAGGCGGGTGTCGGCTTCTGCAACATCACAAAGTGCTGCACCGAGGTCTGCCCGGAGCACATCCACATCACCGATAACGCGATCATTCCGCTCAAGGAGCGCGTCGTGGACGACTACTTCGACCCCGTCGCAGGCCTTCTGCGCGGCATCGGGATCATCCGTCGCAAGGATAAGCAGCCGATGTCGGCCGTCAAGTACGACCAGACGCGAATTCACGCGGCGGAGGATCGCCTCAAGGCGTAGTCGAGCGGTTGGCCGCAGCGCGACTACAGGCCGAATTGGGCTGTTGATATCCTTCCGGTCAGTCAGACCTACTAAGACGAATCTGTCCTTCGATCAGCGTACCGTCTCAAGGCCGCCTGTAATTCGAGCGGGTACGTCTCCGCGCAGCTTGAGCTGGGCGACTTTGGCGCCGCAGCGAACGTGAACGCTCCCACCGGTGTGAGACCGAAATACCGCGCCTGTCAGTTTCCCGTCGCTCCATGCCATATCCACCTCGACGCCGCCGCGAGCCTTCAGACCACGCACGGAGCCGGTGCGCCACGCGGATGGCAGCGCAGGAAGCAGGTGGACCTCGCCGTTCTGGCTCTGGAGCAGCATCTCTGCGATCCCTGCCGCAGCGCCGAAGTTGCCGTCGATCTGGAACGGTGGGTGGGCGTCCAGCAGGTTCGCGTAGGTGCCGCCGCTATTCTCGTAGTTCGTCCCCACGGCGCCGGCAGGCTCCAGCAGGTGCTGCAGCAGTAGATGCGCATGGTCGCCGTCGAGCAGGCGCGCCCAGAAGCCGATCTTCCAGGCGCGGGACCAGCCCGTGCCGCCGTCTCCGCGCGCTTCCAGCGACGTGCGCGCGGCGGCGGCGAGCGCCGGCGTCGTCTCCGGCGAAATCTGGCGGCCGGGAAACAGGGCGAACAGGTGCGACACGTGGCGGTGCTGGTCCTTGGGATCGTCCCGATCCTCCATCCACTCCTGGACCTGTCCCCAGCGGCCGATCTTGGGCTTGACGAGCCTGTCCCGCAGCTCAGCGACGTGAGCCCGGTACTTGCGGTCCAGGCCGAGCGCATCCGCCGCGTCGATGTAGTTCGTGAACAGGTCCCACACGATCTCCTGGTCGTACGTCACGCCGTCCACTACCGGTCCGTGCTCCGGCGACCAGCCCTGCGGTGCGACGAGCCGTCCGTCCGGCAGCGCCTTCAGGTGGTCCTCCCAAAACTCGACGATCTCCTTGATCAGCGGATATGCCGTGAGCCGGAGGTAGGCTTTGTCGCCGGTGAA
>DATGJU010000555.1:0-17965 GCA_035295045.1 Chthonomonadaceae bacterium | reverse complement strand
GTGAACCCGCGCCAGGTGCTCGGGTATCAGCCTGCGATCAACGGCCGGGTCGTCGAAGTCAACGTGCCGGACATGGAGCGCGGCACCGTGCGCACCGTGCTCGCCGAGCTCGAGCTGGAGCGCCATCCCGCAGGGACGTTCCGCGTTGCCAAGGTCGAGGTTCTGTACGACGACGTGGTCGTCAACCGGCCCGGCGTGGCGACCGGTGACTGCGTGTTCGAGTTCACAAACGACCGCGCCCTGCTTGCGGCCAACATCAACCAGACGGTCAAGAACGAGCTGGACATCGCGCAGGCGTCGCAGGACCTCCAGCGGACCATGATGGGCATGCGCACGCAGCAGCTCACCGCCATGGGCGCCGTCCAGGAGCTCCAGCGTACCCGGACGATCCTGATGCAGGCCGGCCAGTCGCAGAAGGCGCAGGAGGTAGACCAGGCGATGCAGGCGCTGAAGAAGGGCGGCGACGTCGAAAAGACGCTCATCGGCACCATGCTGAACCTGGATCAGGGCAAGCGGTAGCGGTCTTGGAACGGGCGTCTTGGCAAAGCAGACAGGGGAGCTACCGATGAGTAACATAGAACCGACGCGCGTAATCGGCGCTTCGACCGCCATGGACCGGACGCAGGTGATGGGCGGCGGGCCGCAGGCGACGATGGTGATGCCCGGTCAGGGAGACGCGTTTCGAACGCAGATGGGCGGCACGACGACGTGCCCCGTCTGCAAATCGACGACGCCCCTGATGGACCCGTTCTGCGGCGACTGCGGCTTCCTGCTCGCCAGCGCGCCCGCCGAGCCGATCGTCGCGCCGGTCGAGGAGGCGCCCGCGGGTGCGCTCGTCGACAGCCAGTCCGGCCGCCGCTTCCGACTTCGCGCCGGAGTCAACACGCTCGGCCGGCAGGGCACAGACATCCTCGTGAACGAGGGCACCGTCTCGCGCAACCATGCGACGATCACCGTCGAGAACGGCGCCGCGACGATCGAGGACCTGGGCAGCAGCAATGGCACGAAGGTCGGCGACCAGCGCCTCTCCCCGAACCAGCCGACCACGGCGACCAGCGGCACGCCGCTTCGGTTCGGCAACTGGAACGTCGTGCTGGACCTTGCGGGCGCGGCCGGTACACAGGAGCCTGCGCCGGCAACGATCGCGATGCCGGCGGCCGAAGCCGATCGGACCCTGGTGAGCAGCGCGTTCTCCGAAGAGCAGACGTTTGCCGCGGCGGAGCTCGTCGAGCCGCCGGCCGCTGAGCCGCCCATGGCCGCAGTCGAGCCGGTCTCCGGTGGGGCCGTCGTAGGCCTGCTGCGCCGAATCGAAGGCGCGGGCGACGACATCACGATCACCGAGGGCGTCATCACCATCGGCCGCCGGCCGGAAAACACGGTTGTGCTTACCGGCGATCCGTATGTCTCCGGCCGCCATGCGCAGATCGTGACCGACTCCACCGGCGTCTACCTGGAGGACGTCGGCAGCACGAACGGCACGGTCCTCAATGGGGCGAAGGTCGCCCCGAACGAGCGGCTGCCGCTTGCCGAGGGCGACGAGCTGCATATCGGAAACAGCAAGTATCGCATCGAAATCCAGTCGATAGACCAGAGCGAAGCGCCGCCCGAGTTCGACTTGGGCGTGCCCGAGCCGTCTGACGGGAGAGCCTGATGAGCGACCCGGTTACCGCGCCGCTGACCGAGCCCCAACCCGGTGGATCCGACGAAAGCACCGCGAAGTTCGAGCGCGCGGAGCTCGTTCGCGGCTGGCACGCATACGAGCCGCGAAAACCGCGGGTGCTGCCCTATATCAAAGCCGCCGGCAAGACCGACATGGGCCAGGTGCGGGAGAACAACGAGGACAAGTTCGATTTCTACGAGCCGGAGGACCCGGCCATACTCGACGCGCGCGGCTGCCTGTACGCGGTGTCGGACGGGATCGGCGGCGCGCAGGCAGGCCAGATCGCGAGCGAGCAGCTCCTGAAGAACCTGATCGCCGGCTATTACGACCACACGTCGCCGGACCTGCTCACGGCGCTCTACGAGAGCATCGTCGCGGCAAACGATCGGATCTATTCGCTCGCGCAGATGATCCCGGAGCGCAACGGCATGGGCGCGACGCTGACCGCGCTCGTCTTCTGCGAAGACCGCGTAATCGTGGCGCAGGTGGGCGACAGCAGGGCCTATTGCCTGCGCGGCGGCACTCTGTTCCAGATCACGCAGGACCACTCCTGGGTGGAGGAGCAGGTACGGGCAGGCGCGATGACCCGCGAAGACGCGGAGACATCGCCTTTCAAGAACGTTATCACCCGCTCCGTCGGCGCCGCCCCGACGGTCAGCCCCGACTTCTACGAGGAGCAGTCGCAGCCCGGCGATGTCTGGATCCTCTGCTCGGACGGCCTCACCGCCTACGCCACGAACGACGAGATCGCCGCTGTAGCCGGGCAATTCCCGCCATCGGAGGCCGCGCGCCAGTTCATAGAGATGGCGAACGCCCGCGGCGGGCGCGACAACATCACCGCGTTCGTCATCTCCGTCCGCACGATCTGTCCCTACGAGCCACAGGCCGAAAGCGCGACGCCGGAGACCGCCCCGGCGCCGGCGGCCGCGCCGAGCGACGAGCAGGCTCCCTTCGAGACGCATGGCGCGACCGGCGTCCGCTCGGACAGCTCGAACGCGCGCCCCGGCTGGAAACGCCTCCTCGGGATCACGTAGTACGACGCAGCGAGCCTGCGGAGTCGCGTATAATAGGGTAACACGGTATTCAGGCCCTCAGGTATTCAGGTATTCAGACACGCTTGCCAGCCGCGAGCCCTCCTGAACACCTGAAAGCCTCAACACCTGAACACCCACGCATTGCGGGAGCCTGCCGGCTTGGTAGACGCGATAAAGGGCAAATACAGCATACGGCGAGAGATTGCCCGCAGCAATGATATCGTCTACGAGGCGGTCGATACCACGCTCGACCGCCGCATTGCGCTTAAAGAGCTGAACATCGCCTCCAGCCTGACAGGCCAGGCCCGCCGCGAGCGAATTGAGCGGTTCAACCGCGAGGCGCGCGCCGCCGGCAAGCTCAACCACCCCAACATCGTCTCCGTTACCGACTTCTTCGAGGAGAATGGCCGCTACTTCATCGTCATGGAGTACCTGGAGGGCCAGACACTCCGCGACCTGATGCAGCTCCGAGGCGCGCTGCCGCTTCACGAGGCGATCAACATCGCCTGTCAGGTCCTCGACGCGCTCGGGCACGCGCACCAATACCGCGTGATCCATCGCGACATCAAGCCGGACAACATCTTCGTCCTGCCGGGCGGCATCGCCAAGCTGGCCGACTTCGGCATCGCGCGGCTCAGCGAGGAGCCCGCGCTCACGAGCGACGGACAGGTGTTCGGCACGCCGAGCTACATGTCGCCGGAGCAGATTGAGGGCCGCGAGATCGACCACCGGACCGACCTGTTCTCGCTGGCTGTGCTGCTCTACGAGATGCTCATGGGCCGCAAGCCCTTCGTGGGCGACAGCGTGATCAGCATCACGTACGCCGTGATGAACGCCGAGCCGCCGGCTATGTCCGGCGTTCCCATGGGCGTCGAGCAGGTAGTCCGCCGCGCGCTCAGCAAGAGCCCGCACGGAAGGCATAACACGGCCGAGCAGATGAAGGCCGAACTGCGCAACGCCGAACAGACGCCGGCGATGTTCCTCCCGCCGACCCGCACGGGCATGGGCCAGACGAGCCTCGGCTTCGCGGCTCAGCGCCACCCGTCCAACCTCGGCGGTCCGCTGCCGGGCTACGGGCCGCCGTCCGGGCAGTTCGGCGCGCCGACGGGCAGCTACGGCCAGCCGCAGATGGGCTACGGCTACGTCCCTCCGCAGATGCCGGCCATTTCCTATGGCGCGCCCCAGTCGCCTCCCGGAGGCCTGCCGTGGGCCTGGAACAACGCCGGCAACACGATGAGCGGCCCGCAGCAGCCCGCCTTCCCGTCCATCATGCCGCAGGGTCAGTTCACCGGCCTGGGCGCAATGCCCGGCCCGATGGGCGTTAATCCCTACGCGGCGCCGCCCTACCCCGCGCCCTCGGCGCCCCTGTTCGTGCTGACGCCCGCCGGCCGGACCTTCCTGCTCGCCATACTGGCCGCCGCCGTCATTGGAGGTGGCGTCGCCGTCGGCGTCATCGCGATCCAGAACGGCTACGCGAACTACCAACAGACAGCGGTGACGCAGCGCATCACCGCGCTGATGGACCAGGGCGCGAAGGCCTACGCCGGCGGCGATTACGCGACGGCGGCGGCACAGTACGCCCAGGCGCTGGGATCGAACCCGTCACCAGCACAGCGCACGCTGATCGCCACCAACCTCTCCTACACTTACGTCCAGGAGGCGCGCGCATCCAGCGGACGCGGCGATTGGAAAGCGGCTGAGGATCTGTACCGGAAGGCCATCGCGGCGCACGACTACGATACGCCGCACAAAGAGCTTGCCGACCTGCTTGCGCAGCACGGCGATCGCCGCGCCGCGGACGACCAGCGCAGCGGCTTGCCGTCCACGGGGCCTGTTACCGATCCGACTCCGACTCGACTCGACAACCGGCTTCCGCCTCCCAAGACCGAGTCGCCACCGGACACCGCTTCCAACGTGGACCCGCGTCAGTTCATAGAGCAGCAGCGCACGGAGGCGCGGCAGCTCGTGGAGGCCGGAAAGTCGCTTGCTCAGCAGGGCCGGATCGACGAGGCGCGCGATAAGTGGGAAGACGCCATGGTGCGCGCGCCCGGCACGCCCGAGCGGGACGAGGCGGCGCGCCTGCTCGATCAGTACAGCCAGTAGCGGCCGATCTAGCTGCACCGTACGGAATCAATTCGCAGTCCACGCCACATTCGGCATGGCCGGCGTCAGCGGCAGATCGAGTCGGATAGGACGAGACGTGGCTCCAAACGCGACCATAGATAGCGGCACGGCAGATAGCGGCACGGCAGATAGCACCTCGGCAGAGAGCGGCACGGCGGCGGAGATCGAGCGCTTTCTGGCCGAAGCGACGCCCGACGCTGCGGCGCGGCTGGGCGCCATTGCGCGCGCGGCCGGCAAGGACGAGCGCAAGGCGGCCCGTCGCGCGCTCTACCTGCTGAGCCAGCGAGGCGTGATGCCCGCTAACGAGTCGGACGCTGCGCAGAGGGAGCCGGAGAACGCGCCGCCCCGCGATGCGCTGCGCGTTTGGGCCAGCGCTTACGACGGCGCGGGCAATCGCCTGTTCCTGGCGGTCCTTGCTTCGTCCGAAGGCGGAAGTTCGAGCGCCGCTCAGCTCATAGCGAACGACGAGCTCGGCATTCGCGAGTTCGGGACCGACCGAAAACGGCCTCGCGAGATCGAGCACATCGTCGCCAATCTGGAGGGCCGCATCGACGAGGGACTCGTGGTCGCCGAGATCGAGCCGGACTACGCCCGCCAGTGCATAGAAGGCTTCCGCGCGATCAACCAGGCCCGTTTCACGCGGACGCCTGCCGGCTTCGTCGAATTCCATGCGCAGATGGGTTCGCCCCCGTCCCAACCGATGCCGCAGCCGGTCCACGCGGCGCTCGAATCGGACACGACCGCGCCGGCCGAATCCGTTCCCGCCGACCCGGGGGCGTTGTTCAAGCTCCCCTGGTTCGAGCCTTGGTTCTTCGCCGCCGAGGACATGGCGCCGTGGCTCGCGCGATGGATCGAGATCGACGAGAGCACGATTGCCGGCGCCGAAAAGATACGCGGCGACCGGCAGCGCGCCATCGTGCTGGAGGTGGCGACCGCGCTATTCGATGCCCGAATGCGGAGCCTCTACATCGTACGGCTGGAAGAGAGCGCCGACGTGCTGCGCAGGCGCGGCCGAATTACCGAGGCCAGGCAGGCAATGCTGCATGCGAAGTCCCTGAAGGAAGACCGCCCCGCAGCCGAAATACCGTTTTGCGAAGCCATCGCGGCGCGCACGCTCGAAGCCGCCGCCGAGATGATCGCGGCGCGCCGAAAGCAGGCTGTGGAAGCGAGCCAGGAGAGTAAGTGAGCACGGAACCGCCGACGCGCATCGCCATCGAGGTCGGGCAAAGAAGGCCGTACGATCTGGAAGTCACCCGCCAGGACCTGGAGATCCGAGGGCTGCCAAAGTCCCTCTACGGCGCGGTGTTCGCGCACATTTCGGATATTCACGGCGGATTTGCCGGCCTGGAGCCTGTTTATGAAGAGGCGGTCCGTCAGGTGAGTGCAGCCGAACCGGACTACGTGTTCTTCACCGGCGATTTTATCGACCGCAGAACCGATGACCCGCACTACCCGATCGTCGACCTGCTGCGCAGCTTCCGCGCGCGCCGCGACGTGTTCGGCTGCCTCGGTAACCACGATCACAAGCGCGGTAAGGTCCTCACGCGCAAGCTGCTCGAGCGTGCAGGCGTCCAACTCCTGGTAAACGAGAGCGTCCGGCTAGAAGATGGGCTCTGCATCGCCGGCATCGACGATATGCACGAGGGCGAGCCGGACCTGCTGCGCACATTTTCAGGCCTCCCGCCGGACCGTACGAGCATCGTCCTGTCGCACAATCCCCGCCTGATCGAGCAGATGACAGGGCAGGACGTCGTCATCCTTTCCGGCCACACGCACGGCGCGCAGTTCCGGTTCCGGTTCCCGCCGCCCGCGGTAATCTGCTATGTCCACCTGAGGGTCAAACAGGTAGCCGGCTGGTACCTGCGCGGCGCCAGTCGCCTCTACGTCAACCGCGGCCTCGGCGTCACCGGCAAGCCGTTCCGCTACAACTGCCCCGCCGAGATCGGACTGTTCCGCATGGTCCCGCACCCCGCCGATATCCAGCGAGATCATGATTCAGGCCTGCGGCAAGACGAGCGCGCCACGGCCGGCGCCGCGCATTGACGGGGAATATGCTGCCCACGGCGACGTACACTGAATCCTCAGAGGACTAGCTTTCCTCACCTCCTGGCCTGAATATGGCTTCTGTATCCCGTGCCCCATGCAACACGGGAGAGATCTCGACGCGGCGTTCCATTTCCCGATAGAAAACGACGTAGGCTCCGGCAGGAAGACTACGATAGTTCGTGCCGACGTCAGGCCTGCGGCGACCTGCGTGCGGGTGCGCCGCGATGAGATCGAACTGGGCAGTAATCTCTTCGATCACGCGATCTGCTGCAGACTCGTTGCGCTCGAAAATGTATGACCATATCTCGAGGAGATCGGCCTCGGCAGCGCGTGAGACGAACAGCTCTTTCACCGAGAGGTCGAACCGGTCTTGTCCGCGCGCGTGCGGCCATTCAATTTGATCTTCGCAGCCAGCTCAGCGCCACTCGTGTAGGCCGTCCCTGCGCCGCCGTCCAGGTCCGCGGTGCCAATCGCGACCTCACGGCGCAGCTCATCAAGGCGTAGACGCCGCGTGTCGTCCTGCTCACAAAGCAGACGCAACCCCTCGCGAACAACCTCGCTCGCAGAATGGTACATCCCCCCCGTAACCTTACTGTTTATCAGCTCCATAAGCTCAGGAGTCAGCGATACGTTTAAAGTCGGCATAAACATCTATCTCCTTCCGCTAATTCTACCTTAAGCCGCCAATTCTTGCCAGTGGACGCTACGGCGAGATTGGCCGCAGATCGTGCTGCCGCGCAGGCGCACACATGTAACGGAGGTACAATGAAATCGGTCACGGACCCGAGTGGACATGTTGCCAAGTCGTCCGGTGCGACTTCACTCGGTCATCCATCCACCCGCGCATGGTCGGGGCCGAGCGGAAGCTCAGCGAAAGTATCCAGTTCGACGGGCTTATCCAGCATATGCCAACGTCTTTCGGAGTGGGATTGCCTGAGCATCCGGCGGGGCGAACACAGCGGGGCCGCGCGCATCCGCCTGGCGGACCTCCGGAAGAGACGCTGGACATCGCCGTTGGCGGTCGCGCGTGGCGAATTACCGCGGTGACCGACCAGGACGCGCTGCTGGACTCGGCTGACGACTTCGAGCACTTCCCGTTCGGCCTCCTGTTGTGGGATTCCGCCGTCGGCCTCGCGCGGCATTTCGCCGGCGCGCCGCACCTCGTCGCGGGCAGGACTGTGCTGGAGCTGGGCTGCGGCGTGGGCCTGCCCGGCCTGGTCGCTCGCGCGATGGGTGCCGCCGTCTGCCAGACGGACCATCAGGGGGCGGCGCTGCGGCTCGCGGAATGGAACGCGGCGCAGAACGGCTCGGGTCCGATCGAGCGATTCGCCGCCGATTGGCGCGCCTGGACTCATCGGGACCGCTACGACCTGCTCCTCGGCGCGGACATCACCTACAACCGGCCGGAGCATTTCCATCTCGAGCAGATATTCCGGCAGAACCTCGCGCCCGGTGGTAGCGTGCTGCTGTCCGATCCGGGCCGGCCGCAGACGCTCGACTTCGCGGCGCATCTGGAGAAGCGCGGCTGGTCTATCGCGATGGACGCGGTGACCGTATCGCCTTGCCGGCCCGCCGACGCAGCGCAAGAAACGCAAGTCACCATTTTCACGATCACGCGGACACCCGAGTAACTGGCGGCGGTCCACAATCCCATTCAAACTTTGCTCATGGCCTTCATCTCCTTTCATCTGCGCACTCTGCGGATAGCGTTCTCGTCCAGCCTCCCGCGCGGCGCGAGACTCCTCGCCGTCCTGGCCGCGAGCGTGATCCTGTTGATCGCCGGCCCCGCCGGCCGCGCCCACGCGCAGGGCGCGACCGGGGGCGAGCGCGTGCTCCTTCCGTTCAACTACCGGGGAGTGACGCTGGACGACGGTCCGCTCAAGCGGCAGTTCGACGAGACGCGCGACTACTACCTTCGGATCCCCAACGACGATCTGCTGAAGGGATTCCGCCAGCGCGCCGGTCTGACGGCGCCCGGCGCGGATTTGGGCGGCTGGTACAGTGGCGACATCTTCCACATATTCGGGCAGATCGTGAGCGGCCTGGCGCGCATGTACGCCGCGACAGGCGACACCGCCTGCCGCGATAAGGCCGACGCCCTCGTGCGAGAGTGGGCCAGGTGCATCGAGCCGGATGGCTTTTTCTTCTATTCGCGCCGCCCGAACGCACCGCACTACGTCTACGACAAGATGGTTGGCGGCCTGGTCGACGACTACGTCTACTGCCACAACAGGGGCGCGATCACCGCGCTGGACCGCATCACCACGTGGGCAGAAAAGCACCTCGACCGCCGCCGGCCCTACGGCGCGGACGCGAACGAGTGGTACACGCTCAGCGAGAACCTGTACCGCGCGCACCTGGTCACCGGCGAAACACGATACCGCGAGTTCGCGCGGGTCTGGGAGTATACCGAATACTGGAACCGGTACGCGCTTGGCCAGGACGTATTCGGCCCCGGCGGCAACGGCCAGCGAATCGCGGCCTACCACGCGTATAGCCACGTCAATACCCTCGGCGGGGCGGGCGCCGCCTACGTCGTCACCGGCGAGCGCCACTATCTCGATACACTGACACACGCTTACGAAACGCTAATAGCGGACCAGTGCTTCGCGACTGGCGGCTACGGGCCGGATGAGCAGCTTCTGCCGCGCGCCGCTCTCCTCGACCACTTGCAGCAAACGCACAACAGCTTCGAGACGCAGTGCGGCTCCTGGGCCGCGTTCAAGATGAGCAAGTATCTGATCTCGTTCACGGGCGACGCGAAGTACGGCGATTGGGTCGAGAGGCTCGTCCTCAACGGCATCGGCGCCAGCATCCCCATGGCCGCAAATGGGCGCGTCTTCTACTACTCCGACTACAACCCATCCGGCGCGGAGAAAGCGAACTGCCCCGATGGCTGGACCTGCTGCGCCGGCACCCGGCCAATGGCAATTGCGGACTATCACGACCAGATCTACTACCACGATCCAAACAACTCCCTAATCTGCGTCAGCCTGTACACGCCTTCGACGGTCCGCTGGTCCAGGCTGGGCGGCGCCGTGACCCTGCGCCAATCGACTCGCTTTCCCATCGAGGACCGGTGCGAATTCTCACTTGAGCTAGATCGCTCCGCGTCATTCGCCGTCTCGTTTCGTATTCCGGGCTGGCTGCGCATCCCAATGTCGGTCTGGGTGAACGGCGCGATGGTGAAGCCGCGCGAAGACAAGGGGTGGGCCACCCTATCGCGCACGTGGCGTCCGGGCGATAAGATCCAGGTGGAGCTGCCGATGGGGCTGCATGCGAGCCGGCTCGATCCCGCGCGCCCCTACCCCGCGGCTATGATGCTCGGTCCGGTCGTGTTGGCGGCGCGAGCAACCCCTAGCCAGATCGCCGGCAAGATTGATCTCGACCGGCTGAGCGACGCGCTGACTGCGAGCAAAGACGAGCCGCTCACATGGCACGTCGCCGACGCGCCCGGCATCCTCGTCCGGCCCTTCTACGCGTTCAAGGAGGGCGAGCCGTACCTGCTCTACCTCGATCCTGCCTCGGCAAACCGGATTCCCTACCGCGAGGTCGCCTTCTCCGGCCCATGGAATCCTGGCGGGCAGTTCCGGTACAGCAACGCGGCGGGCGCGTCGGCCGAGGCGTCATTCGAGGGGCGCGGCGTACGCTGGCTCGGCTACTGCTTCGACGATGCCGGCCGCGCGCAGGTCAAGATCGACGGCAAGATCGTAGCGACCGTCGATCAGTACGGCCCCGGCCGCGGCCTCCCCTTCGACTGGAAAACAGCCGGCCTCGCTCCCGGCCCCCACACGATCCGCATCACCGTCCTGGCCGACAAAACGCCCGCCTCCAAAGACCGCTTCATCAACGTCGCCGGCTTCGAAGTCACCCCCTGAGAGATCCATCCCACACAAACCCGCAAAGTCACAAAGGCTGTTCCACGCAAAGAGCGCGAAGCAGAACCCACCTCCTATCGCCGGAATGCATTCCAACATCGCCCCCTCACCTCATCACCCCCTCACCCCCTCAGAATCTCTACGTGTCTCAAGCGTAGCGGGTCGTTATCTCCTTTGTGCCAAAATGAATCCGGAGGACAACTATGCGCAAACTCGTTTGTACCGCCCTTATCGCCGTTCTTGCCGTCCTGGTGCTCCCGGCCCCGCGCGCCCACGCGCAGCCGGCGCAGGCTCAGGAGCGAAAGTTCGAATACACGATCGACACGATGGGCGCCCCGGACCTGAAGGACTGGGCCGAGACGCTGCGGCCTGAGATCGACAAGTGGTATCCCCGCATCGTCGAGTACCTGCCGAGCGACGGCTACAGCGCGCCAAAGAGCTTTACGATCACCTTCAAGAAGGTGGACGGCGTCGCCTACACCAGCGGCACGGCCGTCGTCGGGGCGGAGGCCTGGTTCAAGGCGCATCCGGACGATCGCGGCGCCATCATCCACGAGCTGGTCCACGTCGTGCAGCAGTACCATAGCCGCCGCAACCCCGGCTGGCTCGTCGAGGGCGTCGCCGACTACATCCGCTGGATCAAGTACGAGCCCGCGAACAAGCGCCCGCACCCGAACCCGGCGCGCGCAAAGTACACGGATAGCTACCGCACCACGGCCGCCTTCCTGGAGTACGTCGCCGCCAACTACGACCACGAGATCGCCGTCCACCTGAACGAGGCGATGCGCGAGGGGCGCTACCGGCCCGAGCTATGGACGGAGTACACCGGCAAATCCGCGGACGACCTCGGCGCGGAGTGGCTCAAGTCGCTCGCGCCGAAGCCGTAGCCGGCGCCCTGCGCAGGCGCCGTCCGCCCTGAGCCTGCGTGCAAGTCGTCATCTTCGCGGGCCAGGGCTCCCACCCGCGGCCGGGCCGCTCCGACCGATTCGGCCGCGCGACGGCGCTAAGCGCACGCCACTGGCACACGGAGGAGTAAGCTCCGCCATGGAGACCGAATCGGAGATCTCATGGGGACCCTGGCCGCAGGATCGGGTCGCCATCCCCTACGCCGCGCCCAAAGCCCAAGTAACCGTCGAAACCTGATATTTCCTTACATTTCAGCCCGACACCCCCACATACTGCCGGAAGTCAAATTGAAAACGATCCCCGAAGCCCGTCCGCGCCGCCGCACAGCGCGTCCCGCAACAACGCCCGTGCCGGCGCGCATCGGGACGCGACCCCCTCGCGGCCGCCGCACCGTCCCGTCCGCCGCCGAAGCGGCAGCACGCCCACCCCGATCCACAGCTGCAGCCACAAGCCACAAGCCGCAAGCCGCAAGCCACAACGTAACCGCATCCGCTCCGCCATGGCGCGCCTCGCTCGGCCACCGCCCCGCATCTTGCAATCGCCCTGTCCATCGGGTAGTATCGCTTATGCGCGGCCCCGCGGCCGCAGCACACGCTCACCGAAAGCATCTCATGGAACTCCTCGAAGACAGCCTGCTCGCCCTCATCACCGAGACGGCAACCAACCTGCCCGCCGACGTGCGCAAAGTGCTCGCCGCCGCCGGCCGCCTGGAGCGGCCGAACACGCAGGCCGGCCAGGCGCTGCAGATCATCAGTCTCAACGTCGATATGGCGAAGGAGAACGTCGGCCCGATCTGCCAGGACACCGGCATGCCGACGTTCGAGGTCAAGACCCCCGTCGGCGTGAGCCAGATCGAGATCAAGCGGGCGATCCGCTCCATGATCGAGGAGGCGACGCGGCGCGGCAAGCTGCGCCCCAACTCCGTCGATAGCGTCACCGGGAAGAACTCCGGCCTCAACCTCGGGCCGGGCACTCCAGTCATCCACTTCGAGCAGTGGGAGGAGGACGAGATCGAGGTCAAGCTGCTGCTCAAGGGCGGCGGCTGCGAGAACAAGAACATCCAATACTCCCTGCCCGCCGACCTGGAGATCGTGGGCAAGGCCGCCCGCGACCTCGAAGGCGTCTACAAATGCGTCATGCACGCCGTTTGGCAGGCGCAGGGCCAGGGCTGCAGCGCAGGGTTCCTTGGAGTGTGCATTGGCGGCGACCGGACGAGCGGTTACGCGGGCGCCAAGGAGCAGCTCTTTCGCGACGCCGGCGACACCAACCCGGACCCGCTCCTCGCCGAGCTGGAGGCGCGCGTCATGGCAAATGCCGACAAGCTTGGCGTTGGAACGATGGGATTCGGCGGCGACGTGACGCTGCTCGGCTGCAAGATCGGCGCGCTCAACCGGCTGCCCGCCTCGTTCTTCGTCTCGGTGGCCTACAACTGCTGGGCCTACCGCCGAATGGGCGTCCGCCTCGACCCATCGACCGGAGAGATCACGCGCTGGATGTACCGGGACGCGGACCCTCCGAAGATGGCCGCTGTGTCCGGCGTCCCAACAACCGGCCGCGAATTCCGGCTCCGCACGCCGCTCACCGAGGCAGATGTGCGCCAGCTCACCGTTGGCGACCTGGTCATGCTCAGCGGCCCGATGTTCACCGGCCGCGACGCGCTCCACAAACACCTGGTGAGTCACGAGTCGCCCGTGGATCTGAACGGCGCGGTGATCTACCACTGCGGCCCGGTGATGATGAAGGACGGGTCCGGCCGCTGGCGTGTCGCCGCCGCGGGCCCGACCACGAGCATTCGCGAGGAGCCGTACCAGGCCGATATCCTGCGCAAGTTCGGCGTTCGCGCCGTCATCGGCAAGGGCGGAATGGGAAGAAAAACGCTCGACGGCCTGCGCGAGTCGGGCGCGGTCTATCTGAACGCGGTGGGCGGAGCGGCCCAGTTCTACGCCGAGAAGATCGTCGACGTGACCGGCGTGGACTTCCTGGAGGAGTTCGGCGTCCCGGAGGCCATGTGGCATCTCGAGGCGCGGGACTTCGTCGCGGTCGTCACCATGGACAGCAAGGGCAATAGCCTCCACGCCGACATCGAGCGCTCCAGCGCAGCCGAGCTGGAGCGCCTTGCGGGTGTTGAAAACGCGCAACTCTAGAGCGCGGCCGTTCCGGGCATGATCGGGTATCAAAGTAATCGGGTGTTGAAAACACCGGACTTCAAAGTGCAGCCGTCCTTCGGACGGAAGATTGTCCCCGGCCAACAGCCGATCCGGAGCGCCTAAGTAGCTGCTCCGAGTCACTTCGTAGATCACGCGGAGGCATTGGTGTCCCGCAGGGACACGGGGCCATAGGCCGTACAGCGAAGGAATTCATTCCGTCGCCCGAGCGCAACTACGAACGGACTACGGGCGCCTCCTTAGCGGGTGTTGAACATAGCCGGCTCCAAAGCGCAGCCGACCTTCGCCTGAGTGGGCGTTGAAAAACCCCGACTCCAAAGTGGAGCCGTCCTTCGGACGGAAATACCGCCAGCGCCGCGGGATCGCGTCCGCAGGACGCTTGCTTTTTCGAGTCCACCGTTTCAACACTCGACACCCGAAGGACGCTGGCCTATTCGCGTCCCCCGACACCCGCGGGACGCTCGCTCTTTCTCGCCGGGTGCTTCCAGCACCCGGAACCGTGGAGCATCGTTGGACGCTGTAATACTATTCTCGCACGGCTCGCTCCTGTGCGGCGCCGGACTGGCGCTGGAGCAGCACGCGGAGTGGCTCCGCAGGCGGCACGCTGCCCCGATCGTCGAGATCGGCTATCTTAACTACTCGGAGCCGCTTTTCGCCGACGCCGTCGAGCGCTGCGCTGCGGCCGGTGCAACCCGCATCGTCGTGGCGCCGTACTTCCTCGTCTCGGGCTACTTCGTCGAGACGGCCCTGCCGACATGTATCGATCGCGCGCGCCATGCGCATCCCGGCCCGGATTTCATCGTCACGGCGCCGATCGGATACGACGTCCGACTGGCCGACGCCCTACTCGCCTGCGCGGACGCGGCCGGGCCGCGAGAGCGCTGGCGCGACGATCTGGCGACGGCCGCCGCGCACTGCCGGCAGAGACCGCAATGCCCGCTGTTCGGTACGCAGCGCTGTCCAAAGCAGCCAGTCCTCGCTGACGACGGCATCACGGCACCTGGCATTCAAGCCGACCCCGGCGCAACTGCCGCGCTGCTCATCATGGCCCACGGAAGTCCAAATCACGCGGCGGACGCGGACACATTCCGGATCGCCGAGCTGCTCCGGGCCCGGCGGGAAGATCCATTCTGCGGTGCTGCCGGGGCCGCCGCGAGCGTTCCGTTCGATATCATCGAGCCCGGCTTCCTGGAGTGCAGCGAACCGTCGATACCGGAGACGATCGATGCCTGCGTCGCGTCCGGCGCAGCCTCGGTGACCGCCGTGCCCTATTTCCTGCACGCCGGCAAGCACGTCGCGGAGGACCTACCAGCGCTCCTCGACGCGGCTCGGAGCCGCTGGCCGAGCTGTACATTTCGTCTGGGACCGTACATCGGCCGTGATCCGCGGCTGGCCGATATCCTCGCCGACCGCATCGCCACGACACTCGCCGCCGTATCCCGCTGAACCGAGCGCACCCTGGGCGGACGACGCGCCTCTTAGAGCCGCGCGCGCGAGTTCTAAGGCTCGGCCCCGTCGAGCGGCGCACTCGACGCGACGTCACTTCCAGCGCGAGCACTTGCAGGGAGCGGGGATTGCCCGCAGCCAAAAGGAAAGAACATGTCGATCTACGAGGAGTTGGGCATCCGGCCCCTGATCAACGCCAACGCGACCTTGACGCGCCTCGGAGGCTCCCGAATGCCGCCGGAGGTGGTAGAGGCGATGGTGGAGGCAAGCCGCTGCTTCGTCGACCTGGACGAGCTGCAGCGGCGAATCGGCGCGCGCCTGGCGGAGCTTACGCGCAACGAGGCCGCCTACGTCTGCTCCGGAGCCGCCGCCGGCCTGACACTCGCAACGGCGGCCTGCCTCACCGCGGCCAACCACGACGCGATCTCGCAGCTGCCGGACCTTGCGGGCCTGCGAAACGAGGTCATCATCCATCGCTCGCACCGCAACGGTTACGATCACGCCATACGGCAGGCAGGCGTGCGGGTCGTGGAGATCGGCGACGGTAAGGAGACCACGGCGATTGAGCTGGAGCACGCGATCGGCGAGCAGACCGCGGCGATTTTCTGGTTTCAGGGCGCAATGACCGGTCCCGATAGCCTGCCGCTCGATGAGGTTATCGCCGTTGCAGGCCGCAGCGATGTCCCGGTGATTGTCGATGCCGCGGCCCAGCTCCCGCCGGTCAGTAATCTATGGAGCTGCACGGAGATGGGAGCGGCGCTCGCAATCTTCAGCGGAGGGAAAGACCTTCGCGGCCCACAATCGAGCGGCCTCATCGTCGGCAGGCGGGAGCTGATCGAGGGCTGCGCGCGTAACGGCAACCCGAACCACAGCATCGGACGGCCAATGAAGGTGGGCAAGGAGGAGATGGTCGGCCTCCTCGCCGCGGTAGAGCGGTACCTACGACTCGACCATCAGGCTCGCACGATCTGGTGCGAGGAGGTCGTCTCGAACTGGAATTCCGCTCTCAGTCGTCTGCCAGGCGTCTCCGCGCGCCGCGATTTTCCAAATGAGGCGGGCCAGCCATTGCCGCGCAGCCTGGTGACGTTCGAGCCGGGGGAGTGCCCGGTCAGCCGCTCGGAGGTTATTGCGCGCCTGGCAGACGGCGACCCGTCGATAGTAGTTGCCACCGCTGGGCCGGATTCGATCTTTCTGAATCCGATGACGCTCGACCCCGGCGAAGAGCGCATTATACTCGATCACCTCGTTGCGGCCGTGCGGCCATAATTGACATTGGGCCAGCGAAACCTTATAATACGGCAATACCGCCGGAATGCCCAGCATCCCGCGCTCTTTCAATTCCGTGCCGGGAGTACGAGTCGTGATAAAATGCCCACGCTGTGAAAGTCCTGTCGATGAGAGTACCCGTAACACCTGCCCGATCTGTCTCAGTCCGCTGACTGCAGCGCCGGCGCCGTTTCCCCAGGCGCCGACGGCATCCGCGACCATGGCGGCAGGTCCAGCGCCGGCAGCTGGCCCGTCCCCTATGCGAACATCGCTGACGGGCGAGCAGTTCGGCCCGACCGCGCCCGAGAGACCGTTCTCGCAGCCGCCTGGTTACGCTCAGGGCGCGCCGCAAAACACGCCGACGCTATCGCAAGGGCAGTCCGCGGCCCGACGTCCGGTCCAGCCGCCTTATGCCCGCCGCGAGGTGGAGCGCGCTCCCGCGGAAGGCGCCGGACTTGGAGCGAGGATTGCCGTCTTTCTCGTGTTGGTTGCCTGCTTCGCGGGGGGCGGCTGGTGGCTTTGGCTTCATCGGACCAATCCGAAGGGTCAGATGCAGCACTACTTGCACGCAACCCAATGGCTGGATTGGGGCGTTGTCTGGGACCTGAGCTCGCCGAAGCCCGGCGGTATGGCCCGACATGAGTTCGTATCGACAATGAACAACACGTTCGACGACAATCCACTCTACAAGATTGCTGCCAGACGCAACAACGAGAAGATCCGCTTTACCGTTTCCGAGCCGGAGTACAAGGGCGAAGCCGCAATCGTCAAGGTCTCGATTGCCGATTCACCCTACAAGCGGGACGCTCCCGTTGTCTTCCAACTGCGGGACTTCGGCGGTGACTGGAAGGTGACGCCGATGGAGGACAATCCCCTGCAGGTTATCGGCGCCGAGCCTACGAAGGCCGAGAAAGAGGCGCAGGAGCGAAAGCTGCGCCAGGAGATCGAAGACCTGGCGGCGCCCAAGTCGTCCCGGCCCTAGGCCGCGATCTCCAGGCGCCGAACGACCGCGCGCTGCATGGACACGTACGCCGCGGGGACCGCAGCGCGAGGTCGATTCCGGCCCCTGGCGGTTGAGCGCGGCGCACTCAGGTTCGGCCGCCGCGCTGTAAGAGAGCGACACTGTAGAACTCGTAGGAGGCGGCGGAGTCCGGTACATCGACGACGTGGACGGTGAACCGCGCGGGCACGCCGTTCTCCGGCATCGTCTCCGCGAAGAAGCGGCTGTAGGCCCGCGCGTAGGCCTCGCGCAGCCGCTTGATTTCGGACGCGTAACCCACGGGATCGACCAGTGGATTCGGCTCCTTGGGTTGGCAGCCGAACGCGTGGACCTCCAGGAAATCCACGTCCCGCAGCGAGTCGCAGATACCTGCGACCTGCAGCCAGTGCTCCCAGCACTGGAAAACCAGTGGGACCTCCTTCTCCGGGTCCATTCGCGTG
>DATGJU010000554.1:0-4028 GCA_035295045.1 Chthonomonadaceae bacterium | reverse complement strand
GACCGTGGCTCACGACCTCCAGTACGTTACGCGCAAGGGCGAGGCGCCGAAGGTCGAAACTCGCGTTCACCTGGACGGCGCGGCCGCCCCGGTCGACGCCGGCAAGCAGATCGGAACGGTCGATATCGTAGTGGATGGCGGCACGGTGGCGACCTCCCCGCTCGTCGCCGCTGCCCCCGTTCCGACGGCGACAGTGGCGCAGGCCGTGACCAGGGGCAGCCCATGGAACCGCTTCGCGCTCACGACTACCATTTTTGTCGTCGGTCTGGTATCCTTACGTTATGGAACACGCTACGGTCTCCGAATTGCCGCGCTTGCAAAAGGCGCTCGCCGCCGCCGGCGTCGCATCCCGCAGAAGGTGCGAGGAGTTAATCGCCGCGGGTAGAGTCGCGGTCAATGGGCAGGTTGTACGCGAGCTCGGCGTCCGCGTCGATCCAGCCAAGGATGCGATCCTTTTGGATGGCGAGCCGATCGGTGGCGATGGACCGGGCAAGCCCGTCTACATCATGCTGAACAAGCCAGTCGGATACGTCAGCACCGTAAGCGATCCCCACGCGTCCAAGACCGTCCTGGACCTGCTCGAGCAGGTGAACGAGCGCATCTACCCCGTAGGCCGCCTCGACGCGGACAGCTCCGGACTCCTACTGCTAACCAACGACGGCGAGTTCGCCAACCGGCTGACGCACCCGCGCTACCATATACCGAAAGTCTACCGGGTCCGCGTCCGCGGCTTCGTGGGACGCGATACCGCGATCCGCCTCACGGATGGCATCGACCTACCGGACGGCCGGACCGCGCCCGCCGACCTGCGCTTCATCGAGTACCACGAGCCAACGCAATCCTCAGTGATCGAGATCACGCTGTACGAGGGACGGAACCGGCAGGTGCGCCGGATGATGGAGACCGTCGGTCACCCGGTTCGCGAGCTGACGCGGATCGCGTTCGGAAGCGTTCGGTTGAAGGGCCTCCTGCCCGGCACGTGGCGCAAGCTCCGGCCCGAGGAGGTCGAGCGACTCCTGGATGCGGCGCACGCGACACCCACGCCACCCGTCGAGCTCCGCCGCGAGAAGCGGCCGTTTCAGCCCCGCAATCGTACGAAGCCGCCCGCTCCGGCGCCGGGACGCGGCGTCCCGCGGTGAGGACGCCGCCCCGCCCCAACACCGTCGCCGGGCGTGCGGCAGTCCTGCTGGCGCTGCTCATGACGGCCGCGGGCTGCTCCACCGGCCCGCGCGTCCCAACGCCCACGGCCGCACCCGTGTCCGGCTGGCCCCGGTCGATCACTGACGATACAGGCGTCGTCACGGTGCTTCCGGCGCCGCCAAAACGGATTGTGTCGCTCGCGCCGAGCAACACCGAGATACTCTTCGCCCTCGGCGCCGGCGACAGGCTGGTCGCGGATACGCAGTCGTGCGACTACCCGCCGGAAGCGCGTAATCGACCGCACGTCGGCGGCATGAGCGCAGGTGATCTGGAGCGCATCCAGACGTCTCTTCCAGACCTGGTGGTTGCCGTCGGATCGCTGAACCGAAAGCTGATCGATGCGCTGCGCGCGGCGCGCATCCCGACCATTGCCATCGAGCCCCGCCGGACTGCCGACATCTTCGCCGGCATCCGCCTGATCGGCAAAGCGACAGGACGCGAGGCGCAGGCAGATGGACTTGCCGCCGGAATGCAGAAGCGAATCGACCGTATACGGACCATCGCGGCACAGGCGCCTTCCCGGCCAAAGACGCTAATCGTCTATAGCGATCACCCGATCTACACATCGCCGCCCGACTCCTATATTCACGATCTGATCGGCGTCGCGGGCGGCGAGGACGTCGTGCGGACTCCCCTGCCGCAGAACATAATATCGCCGGCCGTCGTTATCGAGCGAGCGCCCGACGTGATCATATGCGCGGCCTCGCTCCAGCCGCGATTGAAAGCCATGCCCGGATGGGGCGCTGTTCCGGCGGTGCGGGACAACCGCTTCTTCTCGACTTCGAGCGGCGCCCCGCTCGCGCGGCCCGGTCCGCGCGTCGTAGATGCCGCCGAGGAGCTGGCGCGCTTCCTGCATCCGGACCTCTTCCCGGTGGCCTCAGGCCTTGGACCCCGCTGAGCCGCAAGCCCCCGCTTCTTCGCGGCTGCCGCGCGAAGCATCCAGTGTGACATCGGAGCCGCTGGGCGCCCCTGCTCCGTCTGGCCCCGTCACAGGCCGGCGCCCGGGCGTCACCGGCCGTACCATGGCCCTCTATGCGCTCCTGGGCGCTCTGCTGGCCATCTTGATGCTCCTCACCAGCCTCGCCGGCGACACGGACGTGGCGAAGGTCGTCACGCTGCCGCGCATCGGCGCAGTGCTCGCGCATCACCTTGCGCACGCTCCCCTTCCTGACACCGAGCTTTATCGGCAGCTGGACGCGATCGTCTGGGAGCAGCGAATACCCCGCGCTGTCTGCGGAATGCTCGTGGGAATGCTGCTGGCGATGGCCGGCGTCGCCTTCCAAAGCCTGCTGCGCAATCCGCTCGCCGATCCCTATATGGTCGGCGTCTCCGCGGGGTCGGCCCTGGGGTCCGTGCTGGTCAGCCTCGCGATATCTTCGGTGGCCGGCGTGACGGCCATGGCGCTCGCATTCGCGCCGACGGCTGGCGCGTTCGTAGCCGGTTTGGCCACGATGGCCGGCGTCTACGCCCTATCGCAGAAATCCGGCCGGCTTAGCACGCAGACGTTCCTCCTTGGCGGCATCGTCGTCGGAACGGTGCTATGGGCGCTGCTGCAGCTCGTGCTCGCGCTCGCGATCCGCGGTCAGGACCCCGGACGCGCGGCCGCGATCCTGGAGCAGCAGCTCGGAAGCATACAGTTCGTCGGATGGCGCGACGTGCTGCTGCTCCTGCCCTTCGGGCTGGCTGGAATGGCCATGCTAGGAGCTACGTGGCGGGAGTTGAACATCGTGGCACAGGGCGAGGAGAGCGCCGCGCACCTCGGGCTGGATACGGAGGCGTTCAAGCGCAAGGTGATTATCGCCGGCTCGCTCGTCACGGCGGCGGCCGTTTCAGTCTCCGGCATCATCGCCTTCGTGGGGATGGTCGTGCCCCACATAGGCAGACGGCTTGTCGGGCCGGACCACCGTGCGCTTCTGCCTGCAGCCATGCTTCTCGGCGCAATCGTCGTCGTAGCGTCCGACTGGATCGCCCGGGTTTTTCTTAATGGAATTGAGATCGGGGTGATTACGTCGCTGATTGGCGGGCCCGTTTTCTGCTACCTGTTGCGCCGGAGGCTGACGCCTCCGTAGCGGCCGGCCAGATTTCAGCGGGAGCGCGATCGTGGGGATTCGGGCAAGCGGGCGGTCAAGTCGTGGTGCGCGCGGCGCTAGCCGACGCAGGTGCCGGCTAGGTCAGGCACGGTCTCCTGACATGGAACATCGCGCAAGAACTGGCGGCAGTAGTCGCTTAGCTTCACCAACGCGTCCCGCTGTTCGGGATCGAGCTCCTTCGGGAACGTCATTACCAGTTCGAGCAGGCCGAGGGCCTCCGCTTCGGTGAGTTGAATCCCACGTTCCGCCGGTCTATCCTGCAACGTCATCGCCCCCTCTGCCCGCCATTCAGAGTGCAATAGCGGCGTGCCCGTGCGTTTTGCCGTCAGCCGGCGACGGTTACCGCGCGGCCCGGCGTCCGGCCCGATGGATTGGCCGCCGGCCCGCCCGTAACCACGCCTCGCGCGCTGGAGTACTTCTGTTGCGCTCATATTGGGTTTGACGCCGTCAACGCCGCGAATGTTCATGCGAAAACGAATGCCGCCCGCGCGCATACATCTCTAAGACTCGGCGCGCGAGCGGTCCGTTACACTATTTTTGGCAGGACGATCAATGCAGATTAGAGCGGGGTAAAAATCGGGCCTCGATCGCCCATCCTACCCGGCTCTTTCCCGTGGTAGAGTCTTTCGCAAGCAAAGCGGCTTACGTCGGCTGTGCGACCGCCCTTCCGCTATGCGCCCGCGCCGATCGGACGTTATCCCGTGTTCCGCACTGGAGGTCGGCGTCACCTACGCGGCC
>DATGJU010000553.1:0-15589 GCA_035295045.1 Chthonomonadaceae bacterium | reverse complement strand
GACGGCAACGGAGTCGTCACTTGCAGCGTAGATATAATGGCCGGAGCGACAGTATTCGCGACGGTCACCGTCCATCAGCCTATCACGGTTGTAGCGCCGGACTACACATACACGAGCACACCGTATAACGCTTCGTATGTTGACTCAGATCAGTCCGGCATCGTGTCCGGTACGCCGGAATCCGACATGGCGATCCAGTTTCACGGTAGGGTTCGCACACCTGACCTATTCGGTAGCAACGACATCGACGATTCATATGCCGGGAACTGGAAGCTGGTTCAATTGTGCAACATCCTCGAGATCGAGACATTCTGGTCCGGCTTGTGGCACACGCAGGGGACAAACAACGAGTATTGGCTCGACAACATGGATCCATACGACACCACGTACGGACCCGGTGTACTTTTTGACGCACATTGGATGTCTGAAGGCGACGTCCCGGCGACAGACGATCAGGATAAGCCCTCATTGGGTTTCATCGGCACCGCGGTCACCTGCCAGGTCGAGAACTCGTTTAAGATGTATATGATGTATCTTCCACCGCCCGCGGATGCGGACAACCCCGACGTTCAGTGGGTACCGCTGTCCAGAATCAGGTGGTTCTGGTTTGTAAATGCGTGGTTACAATACGTATATTGGGGTAGCTGGCAATTGGGGGGCGGATTGGAGGGAATGTACGTCGGCGCACAGGACCCGGAGCGAATGTACCTGCACCCGACCTGGGAAAATAAATGGATTAATAACTAGCAGCCTCGGCCGCATTCATCTGCTGTCGAAGTATGACTTGTGCCGCTGGCGCGGCGAGATCGTTCCTGCGAAATTCGGCTCTCATCATGATTAGGGAAAGACTAAAGTTCTACGCGGCGATGTTCGTCGTCGCAGGGTGGGCAGTATTCATCCTACGGCCGGTGTTCACGCACGCACGTACTAGCGGGGGCGGCAGCCGTAACACCGGTCAACGGGTGGCCCGTAAAAGGCTGGAATCACTAGTCGTCGAGACGGTCCGGAAGGGCCACGACGCCGTTGAACTTGGCGATTTGACGACGGGCCACGCCCTGTTTCTCAAAGCGCTGTCCCTGAATGGTTCGGACACACTTCCGTTGCTATACATAGCAGACGTTTCCGAGCGACAAGGGAATTGGGCTGCCGCGCTCAACGCGTGGGATCAGCTTCTAGATGAATACAGCGGTTCCAGCGACGCGGTCGACCCGGTCACGCATTTGCATCGCGCACTCGCGTTGTCCAAATGTGACCGCGAGCAGGCGGCAGATGCCGAGTACCTGAAGGCAATGACGTCACTATTGCCGAATCAATTGCAGGAGTTGCCTCCTCGCGAGTTCGACCCCCGCAAGATGAACGATCGTCGTCGAGATGCGGCGATCCACCTCGCCCTCAGTCTCCTGCGCCCGACGGACGGGCCGCTATACCCGCGGTTCGAGGCCACAGACCATCGGCGGCATCTCGAAGAAGCTGTTCGTCTTGCGCCGACGTGGGCGTTTGCGCGCCGGTCATACGCCAGGGAGCTTGTTCGCGAGCACGATATTACGAAGGCTCTGACGATGTACGCGGACGCGGCAAGGCTTTCCGGCGCCGACCAGCGGCCCGACGTACTTCGGGAGCGTCAGTTGTATTCAACTCCAGCAGCTCCATCGGCAGGGACCCGCGCTCAGTGGCGGCCCTGAGCGCCTCGGGGCAGGCCATCGTTGTTGAGCGGCCTGTGGTTACGCGCTCGCCGACGATTGGGTCCTTAGGTGGCGGAAACGGTTGCTACAGCGCGCTGGACCGTGGTATCCTAAGACAATGGGGCGGCGCCTTGATGGTGCCGGCCCGATCCAACGGCGCAGCGGGCGTGCGGGAGGGCGACGGTATGAGCCAGGATGCAGCCGGGACGGTGTTGGCCAGCGAGGTGACGGCCACCTCCGAACGCGAGGAGACGCTCCGCAGTCCGTACTGCCGGGAGATCCGCAGCAAGCGCTACTTCTTCCTGCGCGAGATGCCGACCGAGCATCACCACATCAAGGACGGCAGCAACCACTGTTGGTGCCGAATGACCATGAAGGCCTATGGGCCGGACGGCGAGCTGGCTCGCCCGGAGGACTGCAATTCTGGCCGATCGTGCTACCGCTCGCTCTTCGAGCCGGAATAACGGACGGCGGAATTCAGGTATTGGGTGTTCAGGCCTTCAGGACCGCTCGCCGCCGAACGCGATCACCTGAATACCTGAACACCCGAACACCGTGCTTGGGGGGAGTAACTAAAATGCGAACTTCGATTTGGAAGTCGGCCCTGGCGGGGCTTGCGCTGGCGGCCAGTGCGGGTGCCGGCGCCGCGGGCGCGACCAGAGCGAGCGAGATAACCGGCGACTACGTCGAGGCCCGCACGGCCAGCGTCTTCGCGGGCGCCTGCCACTACAACGGCGAGCTGACGACGACCGGCCGGGACGCCGAGATGGTGTGGCACATCGGCAGCGGCGCCGCGAATGGCGTAGACCTGGCCGGCCTCACCGCGATGGCCGCCGTGACGGCTCCCGATAACCTGAAGGATAGCGTCGCGGGCCGGCGCTCCGTGCTCTATATCGATTCCCGCGCGACCGAGGAGCAGGCGAAGGCTCTTGCCGGCATGCTCACGCGCAGCTACGGCTGCGCGCTCGGCGAGGTCGTCGCGGTCAAGCGCGCGCCGATCGCGTTCCACCGCACGGGCGAAAGCTTCGACGTTGTCGCGAAGGGCGTCGGGAACCTCAGCGTCGCGGCGATGCCCAACGCGGAGTGCTGCAAGCAGCCGAACCTGGTCTGGTACGAGCCCCTGGTGGCGATCACCGGCCGCAAGGTCGGATTCACCCGCGAGAGCGGCATCGACGACTCGACCCTCGGCGTATCGTGGACCAAGCTCAACCAGAACACGGCCTTCTACGGCAAGTTCAGCGTCAAGTAGCGGCGCGGCGTTCAGGTATTCGGGTGTTCCGGTATGCAGTCGTTCAGGTATTCGGGTATTCAGGTGTTCCGGTGGGCTCGCCGTAGGGCGGTGGGACCTGAACACCTGAATACCGACAACCTGAACACCGAGCTCAAGCGGATCGTGGAATACCGAGAACTGATCGCCGTCGGGCAGGCCCTCCTGAACACAGGAATACCGAACACCTGAACTCCGCCCCGCTGGCACTCTCCCAAGTTTTTTGCTAACTCCTATTGACACTTGCTTTCCGTTTCGAGTATCCTCTTTTGGCACTCAACGAGTTAGAGTGCTGATTTGCTGCGTACCGCTTTAGGCGCGCGCACACGATTTTCCCCGATGGAAAGAGGAGGTACGCGATGGCATTGCGACCGCTTCGCGACAAGGTCGTTGTCAAGGCGAGCGAGAGTGAGGAGAAGACCGCCGGCGGTATCTTCATTCCCGACACCGCCAAAAAGAAGCCGCAGGAGGGCAAGGTGATCGCCGTCGGCGCGGGCCGGCACCTGGACGACGGTACGGTCAAGCCGCTGGCCGTGACGGTCGGCGACATGGTGATTTACTCCAAGTACGGCGGCACCGAGGTTACGATCGAGGGCGAAGAGCTTGTCCTCCTGGACGAGGATCAGATTTTTGCCATTCTGGAGGCCTGAGACGGCATCTCCGCGGATAGAACAGGCGAGAGGAGAATTGGGTTAATGGCTGCGAAGCAACTGAAATTCGATGAGGAAGCGCGGCGCGCGCTGGAGCGCGGAGCGAATGCCGTGGCGAATGCCGTCAAGGTGACGCTGGGGCCTAAGGGCCGCAACGTCGTCCTCGACAAGAAGTGGGGCTCCCCGACGATCACCAAGGACGGCGTGACCGTGGCCAAGGAGATCGAGCTGGAGGACCCGTATGAGAACATGGGCGCCCAGCTCGTCAAGGAGGTCGCCAGCAAGACGAACGACGTCGCCGGCGACGGCACCACGACGGCGACCGTTCTGGCGCAGTGCATCGTGAACGAGGGCCTCCGGTACGTAGCGGCCGGCGGCAACCCGCTCCTCGTCAAGAAGGGCATCGAGACGGCGGTCGCCAAGGCGATCGCGGAGCTAAAGGCGCTCTCCGTCGAAGTCAAGGGCAACAAGGAGATGGTCGCGAGCGTCGCCTCCATCGCCGGTAACGACAGCGAGATCGGCGGACTGGTGGCGGATGCCATCGAGAAGGTCGGCCAGGACGGCGTCATCACGGTCGAGGAGAGCAAGAGCCTGCAGACCTACACCGACTTCGTCGACGGCATGCAGTTCGACAAGGGCTACATCTCGCCCTACTTCGTGACCGATCCTGAGCGGATGGAGGCCGTGATCGAGAATCCCTACATTCTCATCCACGAGAAGAAGATCTCCGCCGCCGCCGACCTGATCCCGATCCTCGAGAAGGTGGCGCAGGCGCGCCGCCCGCTCGTGATCATCGCGGAGGATGTGGACGGCGACGCGCTGGCCACGCTCGTCGTGAACAAGATCCGCGGCATTATCAACAGCGTCGCGGTGAAGGCGCCCGGCTTCGGCGATCGCCGCAAGGCCATGCTCGAGGACATCGCGATCCTCACCAATGGCAAGTTCATCAGCGAGGACCTCGGCGTCAAGCTGGACAGTATCGCGGTGACCGACCTCGGCACGGCGGCGAAGATCACAGTCGGCAAGGAAGAGACGACCATCATCGAGGGGGGCGGCTCCGAGTCGTCGATCATGGGCCGGATCAACCAGATCAAGCGGGCCATCGAGGACACGGATAGCAGCTACGACAAGGAGAAGCTGCAGGAGCGGCTCGCGAAGCTCGCCGGCGGCGTTGCAGTGATCAAGGTCGGCGCGGCCACCGAGACCGAACTGAAAGAGAAGAAGCACCGGTTCGAAGATGCGCTCTCGGCGACCCGCGCGGCCGTCGAGGAGGGCATCGTCGCGGGTGGCGGCGTAACGCTGCTCAATGTCCAGAGCGCGCTCGACGGCCTGGGCGGCAGCCCCGACGAGCAGCACGGCATCGCGATCGTGCGGCGCGCGCTCGAATCTCCGCTTCGCACCATCGCGGAGAACGCGGGCTTCGAGGGCTCTGTTGTGGTCAACAAGGTCAAGGGCCTGCCGAAGGGCCATGGCTTTAACGCGGCCACGGAGGAGTATGGCGACATGGTCTCCGACGGCGTCATCGATCCGGTCAAGGTGACTCGCTCGGCGCTGCAGAACGCCGCCTCCATCGCCTCGCTGATTCTGACCACCGAGACGCTGGTGGTCGAGAAGCCGGAGAAGAAGCCGGCCGCTCCCGCCGGCGGCGGTGGCGACCACATGGACTACGGCATGTAGCTGGCGGCTCCAGACCGCACAGACTGGAAGCCATAGCGCCCCTCGGTCCGCATGGGATCGAGGGGCGCTGTGTTGTAGTACTTTTCTGGTTCAGCGTCTCACCGCACGTAGTCTATGGCGAAGCGGCTGCCGGGCTGGAGGCGGACGCCGTGCATCACCTCGTGCAGCGCCGCCATCACCTGGTCGGCGTTCTGGAAGCGCCGAGCACGGTTCGTTACGGCTCCGACGGCCAGGGCGCATGACGACGGGGCTCTGCCGACGGCCGTCTGCTCTCCTCGCGGATGCTGCGTCCGCTGGTAGGTTTCCACGATCTCGCGGCAGACCGGGTGCGCGCAGTCTGCGCTGGTCAGCACCACAAAGTTATCCCCGCCGAGATGGGCGACCAGGTCGGTCGGCTGGCCGAACCGCACGGACGCCGCCGTTATCAGCGAGGCAACCGCCTGGATCAGCTCGTCGCCGCGCCGCAGGCCGGAGCGGTCGTTTACCTGCGCGAGATGCGTCAGGTCAACGCGGATCACGGCCAGCGAGCGGTTCGATTCCAGCCGCGCGCGCAGGTCCTGTTCGAGAGGGACGCGGCTCGGCAGCCCGGTAAGCGGGTCCGCATACTGGGCGCGCCGAGCCGGCAGCGTCGCGGAGGCGTCCATCAGGCTGCGCACGGACACGACGCCTTCGTAGGCTTCGGACGGTCCGAGGACCACGACGTCCGTGTCGAGCGTGAGGTCCTGGGTGCTGACGACCTGCTGGACCACCTCGCGCACCAGCGCGCCGCCCTGAACCCGCAGCGCGTCCGTGCGCATCCAGCGTCGGACTTCCTCGTCCGGCATCACCTCGGCCGCAAGCGCTGCCTTCACAAGCTGCAGTGCATGATCGAACTGGCGGCGGTCCAGCAGACCGACGACGCGCTGCTCCTGAAGCACAACGATGCTCGTAAGCGACGAATCCTTGGCAAAGCGCCGCGCCGCCTCCGACAGCGGGCTGGATTCGTCCACGGTATGGCCGGCCCGCGCGATATCCCGCACGGCGAGGTCCGCGCCGGCCCGCCGCCTCTCGCGAACGGTCACGCGCTCCTGGATGTACTCGCGCAGCGGCCGTGGCGTGCCGCGAAGCGTATCGGAGGGCTTGCCCAGCACGAATCCCTGGCAGAAGGGGATGCCGAGCTCGATCAGCGCCGCCACCTCTTCCAGCGTCTCCGCACCTTCCGCCACGACTGCGGCGCCCGTGTTTTGCGCGTAGTCCGCGATCGCCTTTAGCAGCGCGCTCCGCTCTCCGGCCACGTCCAGGTTTTTTACCAGATCACGGTCGATCTTGAGGAAGTCAGGCCGCAGCTCGGACACGGCGCGCAGGCTGCTGTAGCCGGCGCCGGCGTCGTCGATCGCGATGCGAAAGCCCTGCTCGCGCAGCTTGCCGATATCCTCCAGCAACCGCGGAAAGTCGCCGACCATCTGGCGCTCCGTGATCTCGATGACGATCTCCGTCGGGGAGAGGCATAGCTCGCGGACCCTGAGTGCGATCGGCCGCTCCTGCATCGCCATCGCCGCCAGACCCTCGGCGTCCATGTTCACGAACAGCAGATGCCGGATTCGCTGCTCCGCCGCGCGATTGAGGCACTCCTCCAGGCAGGCGAGGTCGAACCAGGCCACCACGCGTGCCTTGTCGGCAACGCGGAACATCTGGCCGGGCCGGCGGATGAGCGCGCCTTTCGGGCCGCGAATGAGCGTTTCGTAACCGAAAACGCGGCCGTCGCGGAGGCTTACGATAGGCTGGAACTGCGGCGTGAGCTGACGATTGACGAGAATCTCCAGCAGCGCGTTCAGCTCGGCGATGTTGTCCGTCAGGTTGTCAAGATGGGAGAGCGGCGTGATCGGCGTGATGCTGAAGGCCCCCTCCGGGCCGTCATCCGCCTTCCAGGCCTGCACCAGCCGCTCGGTAAAGCCCCGGCATAGCGCATGGATCTCCAGGCATCGCATGGGGCTGGCCGAATCCGACGGGAACCGCAGCCCGACGATCCGGCTGAATTCGGTAGGCGACCAGATCTCGACGTCGGTCGGACCCATAAGCGCGGGACCGATCGCCTCCTCGATCCTGCCTTCCGTAAGCCAGGCTGCGGCGCGCGCGTCGGCGGTGCGCAGCACCAGGACGCCCGTTTGCGACGTGATCGCTTCGATCAACCGCTCGGCCGGCTCGATTCGCGGCGCGGCGGGCAGCCAGCGTGACGCCGTTTCCTCGCAATGACCGTAGATCGGTAGAGAAAGTCCCAAATCGACACCTCGTCTCGGATAAGTGCTCACTATCCACATCGTTTTTCCACAAATCGAGTGGATTGCCGTCTGGGGATCGGGCCCTAAAAACTTACAATTCTTGCCGCTAATAGACTTGACAATACCACGCTAAAGTAGTATACTAAGGCCGGCAATAAGATCGTAAACCCGACTCATATTGAGGAACAGCACGGTTTCCTGAACGATAAGCGGAGGTAAACGCACACATGGGCAAAGCAGTTGGAATTGACCTGGGTACGACGAACTCGGTCGTCTCGATTATCGAAGGCGGCGAGCCGACCGTCATTCCCAACGCAGAAGGGAGCCGGCTGACTCCTTCGGCCGTCGGCTTTAACAAGAGCGGCGAGCGGCTCGTCGGCGCGAGCGCGAAGCGCCAGGCCGTAATCAGTCCGGACCGAACGGTCACCTCGATCAAGCGCAGGATGGGCACCACCGACAAGGTGACCATCGATGGCAAAGCCTATTCGCCAGAAGAGATCTCCGCGATGATCCTGCAGAAGCTGAAGACCGACGCGGAGGCCTACCTGGGCCAGCCGGTCACGGAAGCGGTCGTCACGGTTCCCGCCTACTTCAACGACTCGCAGCGCACCGCGACCAAGAACGCCGGCGAGATCGCGGGGCTGAAGGTTTTGCGCATTATTAACGAGCCGACCGCTGCCGCGCTCGCGTACGGGCTCGATAAGAAGAAAGAAGAGAAAGTCCTCGTGTTCGACCTCGGCGGCGGAACGTTCGACGTCTCCCTGCTCGAGATCGGCAAGACCGACGACGGCACGCACGTGCTCGAGGTTCTCTCCACAAACGGCGATACGCATCTTGGCGGCGATGACTGGGACCAGCGGATCGTCGACTACGTGGCCGACGAGTTCCGCAAAGAGACAAGCATCGACGTGAAGAAGGACCGCCAGGCGCTTCAGCGGGTGCGCGAGGCGGCAGAGAAGGCGAAGGTCGAGCTCTCCAACGTCACGCAGACGAACATCAACCTGCCCTTTATCAGCAGCACGGAGGGAGGCCCGGTCCACCTGGACGTGAACCTCTCCCGCGCCAAGTTCGAGGAGCTGACGCGCGACCTGGTGGAACGGTGCCGCAAGCCCTTCGAGATCGCCTTGTCGGACGCGAACATGAAGGCTCCCGATATCGACGAGATCGTGCTCGTAGGCGGCTCTACGCGCATGCCGATGATCCAAGAGCTCGTTCGCACGCTCGGCGGCGGCAAGGAGCCGAACAAGAGCGTCAATCCGGACGAGGTTGTGGCGATCGGCGCCGCGGTGCAGGCAGGCGTCCTGGCGGGCGAGGGCAACCAGACCGGCACGAACATCCTGCTGCTCGATGTGACGCCGCTTTCGCTGGGCATAGAGACGCTCGGCGGCGTGATGACCAAGCTGATCGATCGCAACACGACCATCCCGACGCGCAAGAGCGAGGTATTCAGCACCGCGGAGGACGGCCAGACCAGCGTGCACGTCAAGGTGTTCCAGGGCGAGCGCGAGATCGCCGCGGCGAACAAGCTGTTGGGAGAATTCCAACTCATGGGCATACCGCCCGCGCAGCGCGGCATTCCGCAGATCGAGGTGACCTTCGACATCGATGCAAACGGCATCGTGACCGTCTCGGCGAAAGACAAGGCTACGGGTACCGAGAAGAACATCATCATTTCGGGCACCGGCGCACTGAAGAAGGACGAGATCGACAAGATGGTCAAGGAGGCCGCGGCGCACGCCGAGGAGGATAAGGCCGCACGCGAGCGCGCAGAGACCCGCAACCGGGCCGAGTCGCTGATGTACAACACGGAGAAGCAGCTCAAGGACCTGGCCGACAAGGCGCCCTCCGACCTGAAGGTGACCGTCGAGAACGCGATCGCTGAGCTGCGGACCGCACTGAACAACAACGACTCCAACGTCGAGGAGCTCAAGCGGCTCACGAACGAGCTCGAGCAGTCGGCCTACAAGCTCTCCGAGCTGGCATACCAGCAGGCGACCGGCACGGAGGCCTCGAATGGCCAGGGCTCGCCGGAAGCGCAAGCCGCCGAGACGCCCGCCGAGGACGATGTCGTAGATACCGAGTTCAAGAGCTAATGAGGAGGAACCTAACCATGAACTACGTTCGCACCGATCACGACCCGTTCGACTCGCTGATGCGGTTCCAGGACGACCTGTCCCGCGTCATCGGGCCGCGCACGGCGCAGCCAAGGGAGCACGTTTCCGCCAAGGTATGGAGCCCGCAGGTGGACGTGTACGAGGACGCGGACGCCATCATCATCAAGACGGATCTCCCCGGCGTCGACCAGAACGAGATCGACATCGAGATGAACAACGACACGCTGACCATCCGCGGTGAGCGAAAGTTCGACGATGAAGAGCGGCGGGACCGGTACGTGCGCGTCGAGCGGCAGTACGGCGCATTCCAGCGCACCTTTACGATCGGCGTCGCGGTCGAGCCGGACAAGATCCGCGCGGTCTATAAGAACGGCATACTGGAGCTCACGCTGCCGAAGGCCGAGATCACGAAGCCACGCAAGGTCCAGGTCGCCGCGGACTGACGGGGCCCTACCGCCGGGCCCGTTCCGGCGTTGCGGGCCTGACACCCCGGCCCCCTTCCCGCAAGCGGGAAGGGGGAGCGTCCGTATTTGCCCCTTCCCGCTCGAGGGAGGGGGTCGGGGTGGGCCTGCCCGGACAGGACTGCCGTCTCGCTCTGCTCGCAGTCACGTTGGGGATGGGCGGAAATACCAATTGAAAGGGGGTGATCCTGCGTGGCGGGCAAGGACTACTACAAGATACTCGGCGTTGCGCGCACTGCGACCGACGAAGAGATCAAGAAGGCGCGCCTGAAGCTCGCGCGCAAGTATCACCCTGATCTTAATCCCGGCAACAAGGACGCGGCGGACAAGTTCAAAGAGGTGCAGGCGGCGTACGAAGTGCTCTCCCACCCGGAGAAGAGGTCGAAGTACGACAAGTACGGCGAAATGTTCGAGCAGATGGGCCAGGCCGGCCCAGGGGGGCCGGGGCCCGGCGGCGTCCGATACGGCGAGGCCGGCGCGAACCCGTTCGATTTCGGCGGCCAGACCGGCGGCGCCGGCTTCGGCGGATTTGAGGACTTCCTTCGCTCCGTCATGGAGAACAGCGCGGGCGGACCGTCGCCGTTCGGCCAGCGCCGCGGCTCCGCGGCTCCCGCGGAGGACGTGGATTTCGGCCTCGACGTCTCGCTGGAAGAGGCGATGCGCGGCGTCGAGAAGCGCGTCACGCTTACCGTCGACGATGTCTGCCCGGACTGCGGCGGCACCGGGACCGTGCGCAATTCGAAGGGCCAGTACGATCTTAACAAGGGGGTCTGTCCGAAATGCCGCGGGAGAGGCCGCATGCCGGCGAGCCGGAGCCTGACGGTCAAGATTCCGGCGGGAGTCTGGGACGACTACCGCATAACGCTGCCAGGGCAGGGACCGACCGACGCGCGCGGCCGCCGCGGCGACGTGTTTGCGCGCATCCAGGTCCAGAAGAATCCGAAGTTCGAGCGCGACGGCCAGAACCTGACGTTCGACGTCTCCGTGCCGTACACGGTCGCCGCGCTCGGCGGAGAAATCCCGATCGAGATGGTGGGCGGTAAGCGGAGCGGCCTTCTTGTGCCCGCGGGGATCCAGACAGGCCAGCGCCTTCGTGTCTCCGGCCAGGGAATGCCCGCGCTCGATGGCCGGCCGGCCGGCGACGCCTTCGCCAGAGTCAGGATCACGGTGCCAAAGGATCTGAACGAGAAGGAGCGGTCGATGCTGGAGGAGTTGGCGCGCCTCCGGAACGACCCGGTGCGGAGGAAGTAGCGCGATGGCTGCGCACGATAAAACCGAACCTGTCTATATGATCGGCGTGGTCGCCAACCTCACGCAGATGCATGCCCAGACGATCCGCCTCTATGAGCGGCTGGGCCTAGTTACGCCACTGCGCCGCAACAAGAACCGGCTCTACTCCGAGACGGACGTCGAAAGGCTCCGCCAAATCCGCCGGCTCACGCAGGACATGGGGGTCAATCTGGCCGGCGTCGAGGTGATCCTGGACCTGCTCGGTCGGCTGGAGCGGCTTCAGAGCGAGCGGGACGGCCTATTGACGCGCAGCCAGGAGATCGAGCTTAAGATTCGCGAGTACCTGGCGCGCACCGGCGGCAAGTTCCCTTGACTGGACACGGCGCCGCCGCTGCCGCCGGGCCGGACGGACTACACGGCGCTACCGCATCCGCCCGAACGCTCCGCGCCCAAGCTCCTTGGCCGCGCGCCGCTCATTACGCCGCCGCCGGGCCGGGAAGTCCGCGCCGACCTGGTGCGCCGCGGCCCGCTGATCACGCCGCCGCCTCCGCGCCGAAGGCAGGAGTCGTGATGCGGGACGGCCGGCCTCATGCAGGTTGGGGACCAGCGCCGCAACGGCAGGCCCTCAGTAAGGAGAGGACATCATGAGCAGTGGCCTCGAACGGGCGGCGCCGGTACTTTGGGCGCTCTGCAGCCTGCTGCCGGCGGCGATCGTTCTGCTCGCCAGCATCCTGTTCGCGACTCGCACGCGCGGGCCGGCCGCCATCCTGATGGTTGTTGGCGCCGCGCTGAACATAGTGCGGGCGCTGGCATGGATTCCCATGTCGCTGGCGCAGGCCTCGCATGCCCTGTCGCTATCCGCCTTTGTCCTCTGGTCGAATGTTCTCCAGCTCTTTAGCTTCTTCGGCGCCATGGTCTTTGCCGTCGGCCTCCTGTTCGCTGCAATCCAGCCCTCGGAGTCGCCCAGATAAGGGCGCCTGCTACGGCCTGACCGCGTCCTCGCCTTGACTCGTAATTGCGCGAATGTTAGAATGTCCTTCATGCGGCAGATCGACATCAGCGCGGCCTTGGAAATGCTTCGACGAGTCCGGGCGGCAGTTGCCGGCGGTCCAGCCGGTCATCTGCTTGTGCTTGCGGCGGCCGGCCTGATTGTCGGCGCGGCGGCCCTGCCGTGCTCGGCAGTTCAGGACACGGCGGCAAGCAGGCCGACCGCGGACATACTCGCGACGCGCTGCCTCTCGTGCCACGATGCCTCGAAGCGCGCCGGCGGAATCGACCTTTCGACTCGCTCGACGGCGGCCGCGGTTCTGGCCGGAGGCGGTGACTCCCGCCTTGCGCGCGCCGTCGCGATCGGCAAGATGCCGCCGACCGGACGGCTGCCGGACGCGGGGCGGGCGCTGATCGAGCGCTGGGCCGCCGCGGGGGCGCCGTATCCGGTGGCGCGGCTGGAGGCGGCCCCGCCCGCGATGGCCCCGCTCTGGTCGTTCAAGCCCGTGCGGCGTCCAGCGGTCCCGCACTCGCGGTACGACTCACTCTCGGCCAATCCCGTCGACCGGTTTCTCTTCGCCGCGCTGGCGAAGAAGGGACTCAAGCCCTCGCCGCCGGCAGATCGGCGGACGCTGCTGCGGCGCGTTACCGTCGATCTCACGGGCCTGCCGCCGACGCCGGACGAGACCGCCGCGTTTCTCGCGGACCGCCGGCCGGACGCCTACGAGCGCGTCGTCGACCGGCTGCTTGCGTCGCCGGCCTACGGAGAGCGCTGGGGCCGCCACTGGCTGGACGTGGTGCGGTACGGCGAGTCCAACGGCTATGAGCAGAACCACCTCCGGCCAGACGCCTGGCCGTATCGCGACTACGTAATCCGCGCCTTCAACGAGGACATCCCGTACCCCCGCTTCATCGCGGAGCAGCTCGCCGGCGACGCGCTTGCAGCGGAGGACCCCCGCACCGGCGCGGCGACCGGATTCCTGGTTGCCGGAACGCACGATACGGTCCCGATCCAGACGGACGAGGGGACGCGGCAGCAGCGTTCAAACGATCTGGAGGACATCGTCTCGACTACGGGCGCCGCCTTCCTCGGTCTGACCGTCGGCTGCGCCAGGTGCCACGATCACAAGTTCGATCCGATCCCGCAGCGCGACTATTACCGGCTGGAGGCCTGCTTCGCGGGAGTGCGGCACGGCTCGCGTCCGCTGCGGCCGCAGACCGACGCCGATCGCAAGGCGGAGTCCGCGGCCGCAGCGCGCATCCAGGCCCTCCAGAACGGGATCAACGCGATCGATGGCGCGGCGCGGGCCGCCGTCCTTCGGAGTCGCGGCGTAACGCCTCTGGCGCGCCCGGCCGTGAACGCGCGCCGGAATGAGGACACGTTTGCTCCGACCGCCGCGCGATTCGTCCGCTTCACCGTTCTCGCCACCAACGACGGCGCCGAGCCCTGCCTGGACGAGCTGCAGGTGTTCGGCCCTGGCTCGAACGCAGATCTGGCGCTGGCATCCGCGGGCGCGAAGGCAAGGGCGAGCTCGCTTCTGCCGGGCTACGCGATCCACCAGGTCCCGCACCTGAACGACGGGAAGTTCGGCAACGAGCATAGCTGGATCAGCAACACGCGCGGCGCCGGATGGGCGCAGATCGAGCTGGCGGCCGAGCGGACCATCGACACGGTGGTCTGGAGCCGGGACGGCGCCGAAATACCGCGTTTCGACGACCGGATCCCGACTCGCTACCGGATCGAAGTATCGCGCGACGGCGCAGCCTGGACCGTCGTCTCGACGGAGGCCGGCCGCGCCGGGACTACCGATTACGTCCATCCGGACGAGTTACAAAGGGCGATGACCGCCGAACAGCGGGCGCGCCGCCAGACGCTCGCAGCCGATCTGCGCACGGAGAACGACCGGGTCGCGGCGATTCGCGGCGGCGATCGCGCTTACATCGGCCAGTTCACTGCGCCCGACCCGATCTTCGTGCTCCGGCGCGGCGACGTGATGCAGCGGGGCGATGAGGTCACGCCGGGAGCGCTTTCCCAGATCGGCGAGCTGGACAGCACGCTGCTGCGGTCCGGTACGGCGAGCGAGCCGGAGCGGCGGCTGGCGCTCGCGCGCTGGATCGGCAACCCGGCCAATCCGCTTACGGCGCGCGTGTTCGTAAACCGCGTCTGGCAGGAGCACTTCGGCCGCGGCATCGTCGGCACGCCCTCCGACTTCGGCCGCAACGGCGAGAAGCCGACCCATCCCGAGATGCTGGACTGGCTGGCAAGCGAGTTCATGGCGAGGGGCTGGCGGCTGAAGCCTCTCCATCGTCTCATCGTCACCTCTTATGCCTACCGGCAGTCGAGCGCCGTGACGGCGGAGGGGCAGGCCAGGGATGCGGGCAACGTGCTGCTGTGGCGGATGAACCTGCGCCGGATGGAGGCCGAGGCCGTGCGGGACGCGGTGCTGGAGACGAGCGGCAAGCTGGACCGGACGATGGGCGGGCCGAGCTTCCGGCTCTACAGGTACAACGTGGTCAATGTGGCGATCTACGAGCCGCTGGAGGCCTACGGCCCGGAAACATGGCGCCGCGCCGTCTACCAGCAGGCGGCGCGCGGCATTCGGGACGACCTGCTGGGCGCATTCGACTGCCCGGAGTCGTCGCAGCGGGCGCCGAGGCGCGAGAGCACCACCACGGCGCTCCAGGCGCTCAGCCTGCTGAACGGCCCGTTCCTGATGCAGCAGGCCGGCTTCCTGGCGGACCGGATCCGCAAGGAGGCGGGCGGCCAGGCGGAGGCGCGGGTCCGTCGCTCCTTCGACCTGGCCTTCCAGCGTTCGCCAGACCCAGACGAGCTGGCATCGTCCCTCGCCCTCGTCCGCCGCGATGGCCTTACTGAGTTGTGCCGGGCGCTGCTGAACGCGAACGAGTTTCTGTACTATTGAGCAGGCGGCAGTCAGGGTGCAGCGCTGCCTTAAGCGTTCCGTGTTCGGGTGGCGCGCCTGCGAATGAATTCTCGTCTGGCCAAACGATGGTTGGCTTTCGCGGACGGCGGCCGGCGAATGAATTCGCGCCTGACAAGACGATCGTCCGCCTGCGCGGACACCGTAGATCGCGGCTCGCGTTCCATCGAGAGCCTACAACTCGAAGTCTTGTCGGCGCAGGCCGACGAATGAATTCGCGCCTGACAAGACGATCGTCCGCCTGCGCGGACACCGTAGATCGCGGCTCGCGTTCCATCGAGAGCCTACAACTCGAAGTCTTGTCGGCGCAGGCCGGCGAATGAA
>DATGJU010000552.1:0-6470 GCA_035295045.1 Chthonomonadaceae bacterium | reverse complement strand
TCAAGGAGCAGGGCGCGATCGACTTGTCGGGCCGGCTCATCACGATCCGGGATGCCAGGCCGCTGACGATGATCGCCGACGGATAGACCGGCCGGGGCGACCGGCGCACGCCCAACCCGCGTGCCGCAATGCGCCGGGATCGACGCCCCCAGCGCACTGGAACATGGATTCGAGTTGAATCGTCTGACGTTTACGAGTTGTAGGAGGTAGTCAAGATGATTCCCGGCTTGGTGTTGGCTCTCTGCTTCCTGGCCGTTTTCGTAGGCGTCTACTGGTTTATCTTCTCATACTTATGGCGCAACATATCGCATCGCCGCTGATCGAGCGACAGCTACCACTCCTTGAGCGGCGTGAAGTCGATGTCCGGCCGTTGAAACCCATCCGTGCCAACGGCCGTATCGCCCTTGCGCCAGTAGTAGTTGTGACCGGACGCCACCTTCCACGTCTCGCCCGTCTCGGGATCGCGAACGTCCGTTAGCCCCAGTGTCACGTTCGACCACTTTCGCGACACGTCGTCGATCACGGCATGCCGGCGCCAGTAGCTATCGTTGATCGTCTTTGAGATTTCGGCATTGCTCCTGGTAGCGATGTGGGAGACATCGACGGCCGTCTGTGACTGCCGGGCGATCCAGGCGGGATCGAGCTGCAACGTCGTAACCGCGTGGCGCAGGACCGTCTCAGCCAGCGCGTCCGAGCCGGTCGGTGCAACGTAGCCGGCCGGCCACGCTCCCCACACGGAGAAGCCGCCCGTCGTGGTGATCATCACCGTGCCGTAACAGACCCCGTGCATCGGATGGCCCTCCTTTTGGCAGGTAAAGGCCACCTCACCCACGTCAAAGGTGTACCGGACGAGCGATTCGCCGTACTGCGCGGCGATTGAGTGGAGCAGGTTGGCCAGGTCCGGCCGAGCCTTCTCGCTCACCACCTGGATGTCGGCGAAGGGCGCCGTGACTCGCTTTGCGAGATACGACTTGGCGAACGCCAGCCCGGACTGCGGCCGTGCGACGATGTAGTTAAGGCCCGCGCCGATCGTGTAGACGCGCCCCTCGAAGAAGCCAGCCGCCGCAAGGGCCGGTGTCGGCGGAGTGTACGCGGGGACGGAGCCATCGCCGACCCGTACCAGGACCGAGCCGTCCGGGGAGACCATATCGACGGCCTGCCGCGCATCCAGCGCGTTGCGGCGCACGAGTCCGCCCTGGACCTTCCAGCCTCGCGGCGCTTCCAGCGTGAAGGCGCCCTCAACCGGATCCGACCAGCGCGTATAGCTGAGCCGGACTTCCGCCTCTTTCGCGGCGGCCGGCGCCGCGCTTCCCGCGGCGGGCTGCGTGAATCTGAACGAGCTCAGGACCCGCACCAGCAGCTCCCTTTCGGTGTCGAATCGCCCGGCGGGTCCCGCAATCCCGTAGAACATTCCACTGCGCCCATAGATCGAGCAGAGTACTGCTGCCCTGCCGGCATCCCTTGCGCTCTGATAGCTCAGCGCCGCAAGCGCCTGGTCCGGCGTCCGACTGGTCTGCTCGAGCCGCGTGATCCGGGCGCCCGGGAAGAGCGCGGCGTGCCGTCGGGGCACGGAGCGCAGCCAGTCGCCCGAGCCTTCGGCCGCCTTGAGGTAGAACGGCTGCGCGACCACAAATCCTTCCCCCGCACCGCGTACAACGATCGTAGCGCCTTCGGCCACGGTCACGGTCCAGCCCTTCGGGTGCCTGACCGTAAAGCCCCGCGGGTCGTGGTGCTCGACCCATGTGTCCGCCGACGCGGCAACTGCGAACATGCAGAGCAGGAGTGTCGAAAGCAACAGGTTTCGCATGGTAATTCCCCTTACGGCCGCGCATCAGCGCTATCCGGCGGTTGGACGGGCCCGCCCGATTGGTGCGACGGTCCGCGCGCCGGGACCTTGCGTCCTTGCGCGGCGGCGCCCGTCCAACGGACAGGACCGAAACTCAAGGGGAGTGTATCCGGCCATCATTACACTATCATTACAGCGACGGGGGGCAGCACGCGTGAATATATTGCGGCGAGATTCAGGGGAGCTGGAGCTACAGCAGCGACTGGGCGGACGCCTCTGCCACATCGGCAGCGCGCTGGCGGAGGTTGACGCGCGTCGGACCGATCCCCAGCGTTCCGGCAGCCATCGCCTTCCGGAAATCCTTTACGGCGGCGATCGCGGACTGCGCGGCCTGCTTAGCGCCCGCGGCGTCGCCACTCGCCTTGCGCGACTGGGCAAGGACCACCCAGGCGTCGAACCGATCCTCGATGGGCGCGCTCTCGGTCCACTGCTGCGCCCAGCGCGCGGCGTCGTCCCACCGGCGCTCGAACTGCGCCGACTCCACCAGGTAGCGAAGCGCTTCCGAGGCGTACTCGCCATGAGGCGATCGCTTTGCGAGCTCGGAGTACATCGCCTGCGCCTCGGCGGGCCGTCCGCCATCGACATATACGCGCGCGGCCTGCCGCATCGCAAACTCCACGTATGGGCTGTTCGGATACCGATCGATGATAATCTTGTACTGTGCGGCGGCTTTCTCGGGTCCGCTCTGCTTGCGGCTTGTGATTCGTGCAAGCGCGTCGGCCGCGCTGGGGGCCCACGGGCTGTGCGGCGAGTGCATCACCACGTCGTACAGCTCGCGCCGGTGCTTGTCGGTGTCGCCCATCACGTCGGCGTCCTCGCCCTCCGGCGTGCGCCATGGATTGCCGGTGTCGCCGACATAGCGCGCAAAGTCGCGGCCGAACAGGGATGCGACGGGGATCGGGCCGTAAGGCGCGAATTCGCGCCGGAACCACGCGACGTCGTTCGGCGTGAGGCGGCCGCGGTTCGCATAGCCGTACCCGACGCGGATCAGCGCGCCGGACGCTAAATAGAAGGCGACCAGTACGACGGCGGAAGCCATCGCCATGCGCCGAATCCGGTTCGTCTGCGCCGAGCCGAGCGTGAATACGATGCGCGCGTGGACCAGGTAGAGCACTGCCGCGCCGGCCAGAAGCAGGAGCTTGCTGATCCACCACTCGCGAACAAACGTCTGCTGATCCGGATAGGCGAACACCCTGTAGTAGGAGGTCAGCGTACGCAGCGACATATAGGGCTGGATGGGAGGGCCGGGCAGGATGTCCATGATCCAGTAGACCGCGGCGATCGCGAAGCCGGCCAGCGAATGGCGAAAGAGCGTGGCGAAGGTGAGCGCGAGCATCGTCAGGAAGAGCGTGGAGGCGACGCAGGCCAGGAAAGGCGTCGTCATGTCGTACGGCGACATCCCCGCGAACGCCAGGAGCGAGATGATCGCCAGCGCCCACACGACCGCGAGAACGACGACGAGGCGTATTATGACTATTCGGCCGATATTGACCGGCCGGCACGCGAGCAGCGCCCCAACGCGCGAGCGGTACTCCGCCGATAGCACGTGCGCGCCCAGGAAGGCGCCGAGCAGCGGCGTCACCAGCTCGACGCACTCCGTCGGCAGGTCCGGCTGGAATCGCCGCGTCAAGATCATCCAGAACACGGTGAGCTGGCTAACGGCCACCGGAAACGCGACCAGCAGCCAGTTATTCAGCATCATGATGCGGAAGTTATATCGTAAAAGGTTGTACGTTCCCATAGGGCGTCTATCAGGAAATCAGCGTGGCTCTTCGGCCAGCCGCTGTTGCAGCGCGTTCGTCAGGCTGTCTCGTTCGTAGGAATCGATTCCCACAAGCGTCGTCTTCACATTTCGCCTGCGGTCGGTTATGTATACCGTCGGCAGCGCATTGCACCGGTAAGCGTCCGCGATCGGTGAGAGCTCGCTGCCCTTCGGCGCATTGAACGTACCCCAGTCGGCGACGACGGGGTAGTTGAGCCGCTCGCCGAAGGCGAACAGGCTCGACGCGCCGACGTCCTCGCAGATCGTCACGGCGATCGGCTGGACGCCGGCCGGTCCTAGCTTGGCGGCCACGTCGTTCAGCCGATCGAGCAGAAGGACGGAATCGGGATCGCGGGGCGACCAGAGTGCGATTACCAGGATCTTGCCATCGAACTGCGCCAGGCCGGTCAGCTTGCCACGCTGATCCGGCAGCATGAAGCCGGCGGCCCGGCCGCCCTCCGTTGTGTCCTGCTCGGTCATGCGAATCATGCCCTGGTTCTCATGGACGTCCGGGTCGTGGCCCGTCATGATCACCAGCCAGAACTGCCAGGCTGCCAGGAGCGCGAACAGCGGCGCGCCGGCACGGACCCACGGGCTCGCCGGCCTCGATCCGCGGCGGGCGCGGCGGTAGAAGTAGAGCGTCGTGAACAGAAGCGCGAGCGATAGGCACAGATAGGCGGTGAGGTTCTGCGAGTACATCGGAAAGTAGTACTTGCCGAGGAAAGCCTTGCCCGCCGCGATGAGCAGCCAGTAGAGCCCGATCGTCGCGCCGGCAAGCGCGCTGTCGAAGAGCAGCGCGAGCATGTAGCTGGCCGCCGACGTGAACAGGAGCACGGCCGCCGCGCGAAAATACTGCGGCAGGTACGCCTCCAGCCCGGTCATCGGCCCTGCGAACGACCGACTCGCGATCCCGCCGGCGAACATCGCCAGCAGCATGGCGAGGAGCTGGATGTAGGCGCCAATGAACTTGGACAGCGCGAGCCACTCGCTGGGCTGCGGTTTAGAGAAGACGAGAATGTCGGTCCGCAGCGTCGTTTCGCGCACCGCCGCCAGCGCCATCCAGACAACCGCGATAAAGCCCATGTACTGGCAAGCAGCCTCAGCGGTCGCGAATGCTGAGAGGGCCACGCCGTGTGACGGATCGCCGCCGACCGAGAGGCCAAAAACGAACGCGGCGACCAGCGCCAGCCGGAACACCGGGCTTCGCCTACCGATCCGCCACTCCACGCGCGTCAGGGCAAATATCGGCGCGACGGGGCTCGCGGCTGCGCTACTGGTCGCCATCGACACCCTCGCGCATCAGCCAGATGTACGCGTCCTCTAGCGTCGGCTCAACCGCCCGGAACCGCTCGCCGTCCCGCTCTGCAGCCACGACCCGGATATGCAGCCGTCCGCCCTCGCGCAGCATTCCCGTCTCCAGGTACTTGCCGCGAAGGCCGGGCAGCTCCTCTGGGGTCGCGTCGATCTGCCAGACCTTACCGCGCACCTCCTCCAGCATTCCGGCCACGTCGCCGACGAACCGGAGCTCGCCCTTGTGAAGAATCGCCACACGGTCCGCAACGGCCTCGACGTCTTCTATAAGGTGCGTGGAGAGCAGGATGACCCTCTCCCCGCCGAGCTCGGCCAGCAGTGACCGGACACGGATCCGCTCCTCGGGATCCAGTCCGGCGGTTGGTTCGTCCACAATCAGGAGCCTGGGGGAGTTGAGCAGCGCCTGTGCAAGCCCCACGCGCTGCCGCATGCCGCCGGAGAAGCCGCCGACGGCGCGCTCGCGCACGTCGGTCAGGTTCATCCGCGCGAGCAGCTCCTCGATCCGTTTCTGGCGGACCGCCGGGTCGTGCATGTTGCAGAGCAGCGCCATATAGTCCAGCGTTTCGTATGCGGAGAGCACCGGATAGAGCCCGAAGTCCTGAGGAAGGTAGCCGAGGAGTTGGCGGATGGCGTCCTTGTCGTGCCGCACGTCGTGGCCGTCGATCAGCGCGGTTCCCTCGGTCGGATCGATCAGCGTCGCGAGGATCGACATGAGGGTGCTCTTGCCCGCGCCGTTAGGGCCGAGCAGCGCAAACACACCGTCTGTGATCGTCAGGTCCATGCACTGGAGTCCGACGACACCGTTGTCGTACTCCTTCCGCAGCTTTTGAATCTCGACTTTCAGTTGGCTTCTCCAGGCGCAGGCGGTGCGCGGCTTCATATCTATGGAATGCTCGACTCCGACATGTCGATGCGGCGGACGCTGTTGTTGCCGGTGTCCACGACGTAGATGAACCGCTTGCCGTCCGTGGCGACGCCGCATACCGTTCTAAAAAGCGCGGTACGGCCGGTACCGTCGCGGAATCCGAGTACGGGCGCGCCGGACGAGCAGGTTCCGGCGATTACCTGCGCCTTGCCGTTGAGCGCGAGCATCACCGCGGCGTGCGTGCCGTCCGTCACGAGCAGCCCCTTCCCGAGCGGCGCAATGCCCACGGGCTGTCGCACCATCACGGTCGCGGCCTGCTCCGGAGGCACTTCGTCGGTCCCTTCGAGCCTCATCTGGTGGACGGTGGATGGCCCGATAATGAGGTCCCCGGTCTGCGGAAGCGCGATGTCCGCGCCGTTCGCCGCACTGGCCACGGCTGCTCCCGGCAATCTGCGCTCGCCGGCCGGCGCGCCCTCAAGCGTCAGGCGGCGGACAGCGCCCACCGCGTCCGCAACGACGAGAACGGGCGCCGGCGCCGCCTCGAAGGCGATGCCCACCGGCAGGCTGCGCGGCGCGGCGCCTGCCGGCTGCGGAGCCGGAGGCGCTCCGAGCGTGCTCACCTGGCCGTCCTTGATCCGGCGGACGCATCCGTTGCCGGTGTCGGCGACGTAGATCGAGTCGTCATG
>DATGJU010000551.1:0-3921 GCA_035295045.1 Chthonomonadaceae bacterium | reverse complement strand
TGGCAAGATAATCTTGGTCAACCAGCGACTCACAGAGATGTGGAATGTCCCGCCCGATCTGATTCCCACGAAAGATGACAAGAAGCTGCTTGAACACGTGTTAAGCCAGGTTAAGGACCACGGCGCTTTCCTGGAGCGGGTCAATTATCTCTACTCCCATGAAACGGAGAGATCACGGGACGAGTTTGAGCTTAAAGACGGAAGAGTCTTCGACCGGTACTCCTCCCCCCTGCAAGTTGCCGGCGGCGCGTATTGCGGCAGGATTTGGTATTTTCGCGACATGACCGACCGCAAGCGGTCGGAACAAGAGCTGAAGGCGGCAAAAGTAACCGCAGAGGCCGCCAGCCGCGCGAAAAGTGAGTTCCTGGCCAACATGAGCCACGAAATCCGGACGCCGATGAACGGCATCATCGGCATGACGGACCTCGCGCTCGATACGCCCCTGAACGCGGACCAGCGCGAGTACCTCACGATGGTCAAGCACTCCGCCGACAACCTGCTGACGCTCCTCAACGACATCCTCGACTTCTCCAAGATCGAGGCCGGCAAGTTCGAGCTTGACCGGCATGAGTTCAACCTGCGTACCACGCTCGAAGATACCGTGCGCACGCTGGCCGTGCGGGCGCACAATCAGGGCCTGGAGCTCGCCTGCCATATACCGGCCGACGTGCCGGAGATGCTCGTCGGGGACGCCGGCAGGCTGCGCCAGATCGTGGTCAACCTGGCCGGCAACGCAATCAAGTTCACGGAGCGCGGCGAGGTCGTCGTCGACGTCTCCGTCGCGGATCCGGACGCCAGAGATGGACCTGCTTCGCAGGGCGCGGCGGTGCGGCTGCACTTCGCCGTCCGCGACACCGGGATCGGCATCCCGGCCGAAAAGCAGCGCGTGATCTTCGAAGCGTTTACGCAGGCGGACAGCTCGATGGCGCGCAAATACGAGGGCACCGGCCTCGGCCTGGCGATCTCGTCCCAGCTCGTCGCGATGATGGACGGCAAGATGTGGGTCGAGAGCGAAGTCGGGCGCGGCAGCGTCTTCCACTTCACGGCGCGGTTCGACGTGCAGCCGGCCGGAACGCAGTCGTCGGTCCCCGACGCGCCGGATATCCACGGTCTGCCTGTGCTCGTCGTGGACGACAACGCGACGAACCGACGCATCCTGGAGGAGATGCTGCGCAACTGGGGAATGCGGCCCGTCGTGGTGGACAGCGGCGAGGCCGCCCTGCGGGAGCTCACCCGCGCGCGCGCCGCGGGCGAATCGTACCCGCTTGCGCTCCTCGACGCGATGATGCCGGAGATGGATGGCTTCGCGCTTGCGGCGCAGATGGCCGCGCACCCGGAGCTCTCCCGATCGACGCTGATGATGCTCTCGTCGGCCGGCAGGACCTCGGACCAGCGGCGCTGCAGCGAGCTGGGAATCGCCGCGCACCTTACCAAGCCGGTCCGCCAGTCGGACCTGTTCGACGCGATCATGCGGACGCTGCGCGCTGCGCCGCCCAACTCGACAAGAGGACAATCCGGAAGTCCCCCGCTCCCAGAATTGGGAGACGGGGATTTAGGGGGTGAGGGCGCCGCGCGAGCCCAGGGAGAGGACTCGAGCGCCAAGCGCCGCCGAAGCCTGCGCGTGCTCCTCGCCGAGGACAATCCGGTCAATCAGCGCCTCGCGCGGCGCCTCTTGGAGAAGCGCGGCCACCGGCCCACGGTGGTCTGCAATGGCGCTGAGGCCCTCGCCGCGGCGCAGCGGGAGCCGTTCGATCTGATCCTAATGGACGTGCAGATGCCGGAGATGGACGGATTCGAGGCGACGGCGGCGATACGCGCGATGGAGCGGCGCTCCGGCCGCCATACGCCCATCGTCGCAATGACCGCGCACGCCATGAAGGGCGACCGGGACCGCTGTCTCGCCGCCGGCATGGATGCCTACGTATCCAAGCCGCTCATCGTGGACGACCTGTTCCGGACCGTCGACACGCTGATCGCCGCGGATCCCACGGCCGGTCCGCTGCCTGGGGCGGGCTCGCACGTCGAGTCGGCCCCGCCCGAGAGCGGCGAAGCGGCCCCGAGCGATGCGGGTCCGCCGCCGTTCGACCGAGTCGAGGCGCTCGACCGCGTCGAGGGCGACCTGGAGATCCTGCGCGAAGTGGTGCGCCTCTTCCTCGACGACGCTCCGAATACGCTCGCCGAAATCGCCGATGCGATCGCCGGCCGGAATGCGCACCGGCTGGAGCGGTCGGCCCATTCTCTCAAGGGCGCGGTGGGCAGCCTGGCCGCCCGCGCCGCGTTCGACGCGGCTCTCCGGCTGGAGACGGCCGGCCGGGCCGCGGACTTCGCCATGGCGCGATTTGCGCACCCTGAGCTGGTCCGCGAGATCGCGAGGCTGGAGCGCGCGCTTACGGCATTTCTTGAGGAAGGCGGTGACGCGCCGTGAGGATTCTGGTCGCCGAAGACGATCCCGTGCCGCGCCGCATGCTCCAGGCGATCCTGCAGAAGTGGGACTACGAGGTCGTGGTCGCCGCGGACGGCAACGAGGCGTGGCGCATTCTGCAGGGCGACGACGCGCCCGCCATCGCCATTCTCGACTGGCTGATGCCGGAGATGGACGGCGTCGAGGTCTGCCGGAGGATGCGCCAGCGGCCGGACGCGCCCTACGTCTACGTCATCCTCCTCACCTCCAAGGACCGCAAGGAGGACATTATCGAGGGCATGGAGGCGGGCGCGGACGACTACCTGATCAAGCCATTCGAGTCGCACCGCCTGCAGGTCCGCCTGCGCGCCGGCCGCCGCATCCTCGACCTGCAGGCAGCCCTCCTGGCCTCCGTCCAGCAGGTCGCGCAGGCCCGCGAGCGGGAGAACGAGATCGGCGCGCGCATCCAGCAGACGCTGCTGCTCGGCCGGCCGCCGCACAGTCTGGACGGCGTCGAGATCGCGGCGCTCACCATTCCCTCGCAGCAGATCGACGGCGACTTCTACGACTTCTTCCAGCACTCCTCATGCTGCATGGACGTCGTCGTGGGCGACGTGATGGGCAAGGGCGTTCCGGCCGCGCTCTTCGGCGCGGCGGTGAAAAGCCACTTCCTCCGCGCGCTCGGCCGCCTCACGTCGCCGGGCCGTGGAATCCCGGAGCCGGAAGAGATCGTCGCGCACGTCCATTCCGAAGTGACGGGCGAGTTCATCGGCCTGGACATGTTCATGACGCTCTGCTACGCCAGATTCGATCAGGCCCACGGGAAGGTAACGTTCGTCGATGCCGGCCACACAAAGACGATTCACCTCGTGCAGGCCACCGGCGAGCTCCGCACCCTGGAGGGCGACAGCCTGCCGCTCGGCATCAGCGAGCGCGAGGTCTACCGCCAGGTCGCGGCGCCGTGCGCTGCTGGCGACCTGTTCTGCTTCTATTCGGACGGCATCACGGAGGCCCGCCGCGAGGACGGCGAGATGTTCGGCTTCGATCGCCTCGCCGCCGCCGTCCGCCGTAACGCGCACCTCGACCTCGACGCGTTCGTCGAGAGCCTGCGCAGAGCCGTAACGGAGTTCTCCGGCGGCGATACATTCGCCGACGACCTGACCTGCGTCGCCGTGCGGATCAAGCCGGCCTCGCCCTATCACCCCATCACCTCATCACCCCATCAGGAAGCCGCGCCGCTTGCCGCCGCCAGCATGGAGACCCGCAGCGCGCTCTCGGAGCTGCCGGCCATTCGAGCCTTCGTCCGCGCATTCTGCCTGAACTCGCCGCCGGCGCCGCTCGATTCGGGCCGGCTCATCGAGCTGGAGCTCGCTGTGAACGAGGCGGCGAGCAACATCATGCGCCACGCCTACGACGGCCTGCCCGATATGCCGATCCGGATCGAGGCGGAGGCCTACCCGGACCGCACTGTGATTCGGCTCTACAATACGGGCAAGTCGTTCGATCCGGCCGCTGCCCCG
>DATGJU010000550.1:0-14679 GCA_035295045.1 Chthonomonadaceae bacterium | reverse complement strand
GCTGCTCGGGCAGCGCACGTTTGGCGCGGATGCGCCCGCGGCGATCGATCTTGCTGAGCGCGTGACTGCACTGGCCGCGCTGCCGCGTCGGATCGCCGCCGCCGCGGACGATGCCGATGAGACGAGCGCGCTGATCGAGGCGCTCACGCCTCTGCTGCCGCTTCTCGGAATGCGATATGCCGGCGCGCTGCCGGACATCCCGGAGCGATGGGGCGAGGCGTTCTTGGAGGCGCGCAAGCCCCTTGCGCGCTGGCTGGAAGAGGCGCTGGACATCCGCGTCATCGCTCCGGCACGCGCCGACCGTTTCGATGCCGCTACGATGGAGGCGGCTGAAACGCGGCGGACGGTCCACGCCGCGGAAAACGACACCGTGATGCGCGTCGATCGAGTCGGTCTGGCACGGCGCGGCGAAGCGCTCGTGCGCGCCATCGTCGTGCGCTATGCCGCGGAGGGGGCGGCACAATCGTAGCTTGTGGGTCGTGGCTCCTGATTGGTGGCCTGTGGCTAGGGGCAAAGCACGAACGGCAGCTCACGGTCCGCACGTATCCGCCCACAAGCCACAAGCGACAAGCCGCGAGCAACGAGCCACAAGCAACGGAAACCTGATATGACTGCCGCCCCCATAATCTGCCTCTGCCATGAACCGCTGCGAGAGGGCGCGAACTTCTGCGCGCGATGCGGGCGAGAGGTCCGGCAGCTCTGCCCGATCTGCTTCGAGGAGCGAAGGCTGATCGCCGGCCGCGATCTCGGCGCCGCGCCATGGTGCTGCAGCCGCGGCGAGCTGCTGTGCGCCTGCGCGCGATGCGGCCGGTGGCTGCCCGCAAACGTGGCGCAGTGCCCGGACCCGGCGTGCCGCGGCGCAGTCGGGCTGACATGGCCGGTATCGACCGGACGCGCGCCGGACGGCTCGGGCCGGGCTGAAAGCTGGACGTGGCCGGCGGCCTGGGACCGCGAGAATCCGACCCGAACAGAGCCGGTCATCGCGCAATGGGTCGCGGACGCTCCGATCTACTCGGGGTTCGCTGCGCACGGCCGGCTCGCCCTGTGGACCGAGAACAGCCTGGTCGCCCCGTCCGGACCCGGCGGCGGGCCGCTTGCCGGCGGCGAGGACGCCGCAGCGGAGCCGCCCTGGCGATGCTGGCTCGGCTTCGACGGCCAGCCACATCCCGCGGTCCACGCCGCCGGCCACGCGGCCGTGGTCGGCGGAGCCGTTGTGCTCGCGGCGATGACCGGGTTCCTCCTGGCGGGCCTCGATGCGAGCCGCACGGATGAGGTCGTGCCGCTGGAGGTCGGTACGCCGCTCGCGCAGGTCGCGGCCGAGGGCTGGTGGGTCGCGTGGAGTGAGGATCGCGGCGCGCCGGCGCTCTGGATCGCCTCGTCGCCCGCGTCGTGGCGCAGCCTGGCTTGCCAGCGGATTGCGGACACGCCCGCGAGCGCCGCGCCCCGAGCCGGTTCGCCGCTCATTCTGCAGGGCGGGATGGCCTGCTGGATCGACGCCGAAGGCGGTGTCTGGCGGCTGAATTGCCGCTGCCGCGATCTGCAGCACGTCGCCGAGCCCATACCCGGCATTCAGCGATTATGGCGCGATGGCGCCGGAATCCATGTTGCGCGCGGCGCGGATGAGGGCGTTCGCGTGGCGCTGGGCGGCGGACTGGAGACAGGCGGCGAGCGCGAAGTCGCGGGCGGCGCCGGGCCGCTGCGCGATGTTTTTGCATCGGCCGACGTGGTGGCCGTGGTCGGAAGGCAGGTTACGGCGCTCTCGCCCACGAGCGGAGACCGCACCGGCGAAGGCAAGGTCTCCGGCCGCTGGATCGCGGGAGCGCTCGCCGCTGCGGCGCCCGCCTCGGCGGACCGCGAGCCGCGCCTGCTGATGCTTGCCGAGGAGGGCGGAATCGGCAGCCTGACGGCGCTCCGGTCCTCCTCCGGCGTTGCGGACGTGCTGTGGCGCGGCCACGAGATTCGGCCGATCGCCCTCATCGCGGCCGGCGAGAGCCTGTACGTCGTCCACGACCGTGGCGTGATCCGCATTCGGGAGAAAGCGTAGTTGACATGCCGACATTTCGCACCGCAATCGTCTGTCTCGTATTTGCGCTCGCCATGCATCTGACAGGCGCGGCGCTCTGCGGCGCACAGCAGCCGGGCGTCCAGGACTATGGACGCATCACGCAGGTGCCGCGCGCCGAGCTGGACGCCTGGCTCAAACAGGAGGCGGCCGCTAGCGGAGGCGACTGGGACCAGGGCCGCTACCACCTCTACATCGGCTTTTCGACCGGCCACTTCGGGCAGGATCCCGTTCATGCGATCGCCATGCGCCGCATCGCCTTCAGCCTGATGAACAACTCGCTCGCGGCCGGCGACCGCGTAACGCCGATCGCCTGGGAGATGCAGACCTGGGACCTCGGGCCGGCCGTCACGCTGACGGACGATCCCGCGAGCCGCGCGGAGTTCGTCAATCGCGTCCCATACACGCCGCGCTCCGGCAGCCACGGCGGTCACGATATCGAGCGGGTGCTGTACGAAACGGTGACGAAGGCCATCCCTGCGGACGAGGCCGGCAGCGCGATCGTCATCCTGCTCACGAACAGCAACGCCAGCCAGGCGCCGACGGGCGAGCGGGCAAGTCTCTTCGGCGAGAATAATCCCAAATTGGCGGAGGCGCTTGCCGCCGGCCACTTCCGGACTCCCATCGTCCGCAAGGAGTTCCGCTTGATGGCAGGTGCGCAGCCGGTCACGGTCGGCGTGGCGGCGCTTTTCCCGGAGCGCCTGGTCTCGCTGCCCGGCGCCGCAGCCGCGCCGCGCTATCCGACCTTTTCGCGTGAAAGCTGGCAGCCCTCGGCCGACCGCCCAGCCTCCGGCGAAGCGCTGCCAAACCCGGTAAAGCCCGCGGCCGCCGTGCCGCAGCCCGCCGCGCCGGTGGCGCCGGCAAGAGGCGGCATCTCGCCGCTGGTTTGGGCGCTGGTGGCAGTGGCAGTCGTGGTTGGCTTGCTCTGGGCTTATAGGTCCTCTACGTCTTATAGAACCTATAGCGCTGACCAGAGCACCAAGCAACCCCAACCTACCGCCGCGCCGATGGGCCGGCCTATCCCTGGAAGCCTCACCGTGTTGATCGGCGCTGCCGAGCAGACGCTGCAGCCGCTGACCGCATCCAGCAAATGGCTGCTCCAGCGCGACGAGACGGGCGCGGTCACGCTCGCGGATGCGGCGCCGGATGTCGCGGCGCCTTCTGGCGGCCCGTCCGCGGGCACGGCGATCGCCCGGCTGGAGTTCGCCGAGAACCGGGATCTGAGAGTCTCCGCGGACTCGGGCGCGCAGTTCACCGACCTTAACGGCCCCGACCCGGCCCGCCTCGACAGCCGGACGCTCACGATCGCGCCCGGTACGAAGACCTTCTGCCGGATCGTCCCCGCCGGATCGACCAGCAAGACGCGTCTCGAGGTCGTCTACAACACCACAAGCAAGATCGCTTCGAAAGGAAGTCGCGCCTGATGGCCGAAACGCTCTCTGTACGCAGAACCCTGATCCTCGGCCTCGGCACCACCGGCAAGGAGGTCGCGGAGGCCGTTGCGGAGCACCTCACCTGGCAGTTCGGCGGCCACGACAGAGCGGCCTGGGTGCGCATGCTCGTCCTGGAGACCGAGCAGCCGGACTCGCCTCTCGGCGATCGCGTCCTGCGCGGCGGCATCAGCCGGGAGGAGTACGCGCCCTACCTCAATTCGCCGAGGACCGCCGGAGCCTCGTTCGACTTCTTCGAGTGGCAGGACGGCCAGAGCCTTCGTGCCATCGACAATCCGTCGGCGGGCGCCGGCAATCTCCGGATGCTCGGGCGTCTCTGTCTCTTCCATCCGACCACCTACGACCGGCTTCGCCGCAGGGTAATGAGCGACCTCTCGGAGCTGAAGCAGCTCACCCCGCAGGCCGTCGCGGACCGGCTCGGCGTCGCCGGACTCAACGTGGACATACACACCGACACCGTTGTCTACGTCGTAGGAACCCTCTGTGGCGGGACGTGCAGCGGCGGCGCGGCCGATATGGGCTACCTGCTGAAAGAGTGGTACGGCGAGGGCATAGACTGCCAGGCGATCTTCACGCTGCCGCACCCGCAGCTTGCGGGCGCGAAGGCGCCGCGCTACAAGAAGAACGCCTACTACGCGCTGAAGGAGCTGAACCACTACCAGCTCGGCAACACGGCGTGGCTCCAGAAGCTGCCCGGAAACGACTCGCAGTCGCGTCGCACCGACAAGCCTTACGTTATCCTGCGCGTCCTGATGCCGGGCGGGCCCGATTCGGCCGACGTGCGACGGCTGAACGTGATGATCGGCCAGTACCTCGCCGCGGCAGTCGGGCCGGCCGGGGGCGCGATCGCCGCCCGTGACGTGGATGCGAAGGGCGGCATGGAGACGGCGGACAGCGTCGGGTTCATGCGCCCGCTCTTCAGCACGATGGGGGTCGCGGCGCTGGAGTATCCCGGCGAGCACATCCTGCGCGCCGCTACGATGCGGCTCGTCTCCTCGGCGCTCACCAGGTGGTGCATGCCGACGGCGTCGCAGGAGCGGATGCAGGAGAGCCTCCAGGCGCTCGGCAGCCGCGATTTCGAGCAGTACCTGCAGCGACTGACGGACGGCTCCGACCGGGTCGGCGGGACGGCGCTGCGGGAGGCGTTCACCGCCGCGGCGGAAGGCCGCCCGCCAAGAGCCGATCAGGTGCGCCAGCTCCTGCGCGACCTCGACGGGCGTCTCACCGCCCTCGAGGCGCCGCAAGAGGGGACGGCCGACGCGCCGCCGACGCTGCTGCAGGTCGTGCTGCAGAACCAGGAGGCATTCGAGAGTCGCCTGGAGCGGGACGTGGACCAGTTCGTCGACCGGAGCCTGTTCGACCTGGATGGCGGTCCGGCCTTCGTTGCGGCCGTCCTGAAGGAGCAGTCGAGCCAGATCGAAAGCTGGGGCCGGACGCTGCAGGATTCGCTGCCGGAGCTGCGGCAGGATGCGCGCTCGCTCCGCGAAATCATGATGGAGCACGTGGCGGAGGCCGATAAGGCGCAGGAGAGCATCAATCCGTTCGGCAAGGGCGAGCGGGTCAAGCATGCCTGGGCCGCGGCTGCCGAGAGCGTGAACGCCTTCGTGCGGACCGAGGTCAAGCTGCAGGCGATGACTCATGTGGAGCGGCGGGGACTGATAGCCGAGCTGCTGAACCGGTCGCGGCAGGGTACGGCGCTGATGCTGCGGCGGCTGGAGGCGATGCAGGCGGCCTTCGCGCAGCGCGCCGCCATCGGCTCCGATGGCTGGAAGGCGATGGCCGCGGACAAGCCCCCGATCAACGGCCAGGTCTATTTTGACGCGGAGCCGCCCGCCGCGCGCGGCACTGTCACCGACGCCTACTATTCGCTGCTGCGCCAGCGCGCCTGGCCCTCCGAGCCGGCCACCGGCTGGGACGACGGCAAGAAGGAGGAGGCGGCGCAGCGCGAGCTGATCGCCGACCTTGCGCCGCTCGGACAGCAGCTTCGCCTGCCGGACTCCCAGAGCGCCTTCGATCCCCGGCCAGGCCGCGTCAGCGCCCAGGAGAGCATCCCGCAGGACCTGCTCGCCGGGCTGGAGGCGCGGGCGCGCGCAGCATTCGAGCCGCTGCGGACGCAGGTCCACATCGCGGACAAAGCCGCCGCGTCGGACCTGGACACCGTGATCCAGCTGAGCGCGCCTCGGCTCGATATCTCGGCAGCGCAGATCAGCCCTCAGCTCCAGGGCGCGCGCGCGATTCGGCCACAGCCGCAGAATCTGGCGTTCCTCGATCTCAGCCGGCAGGATGCGCGGGTCCAGCAGATGGCCGCGAAGATCGAGGGCGCGATTCCTCTCTCGCGAGACGGCAGAGTCACGGACAGCCACGATCCGTTCCGGCTGCTGGTGATCCAGGAGCGCCACGGCTTCACCTTCGGGCAGATGGACGGAGTCGTCAGCCGCCACGCCTACGATCTGAGCGCGCTGCAGAGCGCCGAGAAGAGCGCAGCCGACTTCCACTTCTGGCATACGCGCAGCGACGTGATCTGGATCGACCCGCTCATCTCGCCGCGACGCGTCGAAGAGACGGAGGAGTGGTGGCTTCAGGTGATTCTCCTCGGCAAGGCGGCGGACGGCGTCTTCGAGTGGTCCCCGGCGAACCGCAAGGAGATCGAGGACGAGGGCTGGTATCAGATCGGCAGCGGCGAGTTCCGCGTCTTCTACCCGCCCGGCGTGCCCGGCGTAACGGACACCGAGGAGCGGCTGCCGCTTGAGTTCAGCGCCGCAGTCATGCACCTCCTCTCCGCGGAGTACAGCACGCTGCGGCAGTGCCTGAGCGTCCGGCTGGGAGGCTATCGCGACGAGTACAAGGAGCCGCGGATGGTCGCAGCGCTCTCGGAGGGCCTGGCGGCGCTCGCGAGCCTGGGCGTGAAGGGACTGGAGAAGGCCCAGGCCGACCGGATACTGCGCCGCGCCTACGCGCGCGACGATGGCCTGGCGGACGCCTTCTTCCAGTACGAAACGGAGGCGAGCAAGGACGAGCGGAGGCTGTTCGCTCATCTGTATAAGCTGAAGGGCCAGATGATCCCGGACAGCGCGGACGAGTATCCGGCCAACGCCTACTACTGCCCGGGGTGCGGCCACCTGCTCAGCGACTCGGTGGAGGCGCTCCGGGCTGCGCACTTCGTCTGCCCCGCGTGCAGCGAGAGGTACTGGCCCTAAATGCGGCTGCCCGCAGGCGCGAAGCTGCCCATAGCCGTTGCGCTCGCAATGGGACTCTGCGTCGGCGCAGCCGCGCTCTACGCCGTTAACGGCCTTCTGGCGCTCCACGCGGCCGGGTGGCAAATCGCCTTCGCGGCGCTTTTTGCGTCGGCGGAGCTGGCAACCTTTGCCTGGGGCTTCGCGCTCTCAGGGCAGGCGCTCGCCCGGCTTGCGCGCGAAGCGGCAGCAATTCCCGAGGCGACTTCAAAGCTCGCCGAGCTTGCTGGCGAGGTCGAAAGGCGCATCGACGACGGTGCGACCGCCGGGCCTAGACCGCTCACCGCCGAAACGCCGATGCTGGACGCGCGACTCGCTCAGACGTGGCGATCTCTGCGGCGCGGGCGCCCGCTCCCTTCCGCCGGCACGCCGTCCGACGCTCCGATGCGTGACGGGCCGGAGCGCGAGATCGACCTGGTGTGCGACGTCACGCTGGCAATCGGCATGGCAGGCGCGTTCGTCACCGTCCTGATGGCTGTCGGAGTGGCCGCGGGCCAGCCGGCGGGCACGCTCTTCTCCGGCGCGGCTCCGGGCCTTACGCTCGGGCTGTCTGCGTTGATTGCCCGGCTGAGCCTGCGGATGTGCCGCCGTGCGGTTGGCGAAGAGCACGCCCGCGTGGCTGCGCGGGCGGACGACGCGATCGCCGAAGGCTTCGTCGCCCACCTGCCGAAGGCGCTTGCCAGCCCGCAGGACCGGCTTGCGCTGGCGAGCGAGGAGCTGGCTCAGGATACGCGCGAAATCCTGGAGTACTCCTTCGAAAAGCACAACGCATCGTTGCAGAAGATCCTCGCCGCGCAGTCCGCCCAGTCGGATACCCTGCTGCGCCAGCACGCGCTCCTGATCGGCGAAGTCCTGAAAACGCAGGTGCAGCAGCCGATCCAGCAGCTTGCGAACGCGGGGGACGCGCTCGCCCGCCAGACGGCCGCCGTCGCGGCCGCGGCCGGGGAGATTCGGTCGGCGAATGCGGAGATCGTCGCCGGTCACCGTGCCGCGCAGGAGGAGCAGACCGCCGCCACCACGGAGATGCTCGCGCAGCACCGCGCCGCCCTCAACGACTTCCTCGAAGTCCTGCGCCAGGCCAATCACGTCGTCCTCGTCGAGATGCAGGAGGCGTCCGGGCGGCAGCTTCAGGAGCACGCAGCCGCGGCGGCGCAGCACCTCGCAACGTTCCAGGAGCGCTTCGCCACCCTCATCGCCGAGTATGAGGGCTCGCAGCGCCGCCTCACCGAGGCGGCGCTCGGATCGCTGGCCGGCGCAGTGGAGGGGCGCGTAGCCACAGTGGACGCGCGGTTTGCGGCGACACTGGCCCGCCTGGAGGCGCAGCTCCCGGACCATCTGCGCGGCGGGCTGAGGGAGGCGATGGGCGAAACGGTCGCGGTGCTGACGGCGCTGCGGGAGCAGGCCGCTCTCCTCGCGCAGTCCATCGCGCAGGTGAGCGCGAATGCGGACCGCCAGCTTCTCACCTACGAGCGCTGGCAGGACCGCGCCGCCGCCGCGCAGGCGCGCCTGGAGGAGCTGCTGGCCGCGAAGTAGCGGCGTGACCGGCGTCCAGGAATTTGGTGTTCGGGTATTCAGGGGGCTCGCCGTTGCGCGCTTGGCCCCGCATGCCTGAACACCGAACACCTGAATCCCTGAAGACCCGAACGAAGCAGGTACCCACAGGGGGCGCGGCGAATAGTCCGCAAGAATTTGATGGGGGGTATTGAGCGGGAATGGCGCAGCGGCGGGCGGGCGTGCTGACGGTGAGCGACGGCTGCGCGGCCGGGGAGCGCGAAGACCTGTCTGGCCGCCTGCTCGAGGAGCAGCTTCGTGCGGGCGGCTACGAGATCGCGGGCCGCGCGCTCGTGCCGGACGACGTCGCCGCGATCCAATCGGCGCTGGCGCTCTGGTGCGCCGCCGATCTCGATCTGATCTTGACAACAGGCGGCACCGGATTCTCGCCGCGCGACGTGACGCCGGAGGCGACCCGGCCGCTGATCGAGCGGGACGCGCCCGGACTGGCCGAGCTCCTGCGATGGACCGGCTACCAGAAGCTGGACCGGGCGGTGCTCTCGCGCGGCGCCGCAGGCATTCGCGGCCGCACGCTCATTATAAACCTGCCGGGCAGCACGGGCGGCGTCCGGGACGGCCTGGAAGTCCTGATGCCGCTTCTGCCGCACGCCATCGCGCTCCTGCGCGAGGAGCCGGTGGATCACACGCCGGCGAGTCACCAGGCGGCGCCCGGCGCCCCGCGCGGGAATGCGGCTGCCGCGGGGCACGCCGCCCATCCGGACACAGCGGGCCGTCCCGCTGCCGCGCCGCCTGCGCTAAGCGTCGGCCAACCGCGGGAGGGCGCGGATGGGCACGAAGCCGTTCGGGTCGCCGACCGACCTCCGCGGGCCGTAACGGTGCTCGAAACGAACCTGGACGACTTGTCGCCGGAGCTGTTTGAGGTTGCGATCGAACGGCTGTTCGCGGCTGGCGCGCTGGACGTGTTCCTCACGCCGATTCAGATGAAGAAGGGCCGGCCGGCGACGCTGCTCTCCGTCATCGCGCGGCCGGAGCAGGCCGAGGAGCTGGCGGCGATCGTCTTCGCCGAGACCAGCGCATTCGGCATCCGGTACCGGACAATGGAGCGGTACACTTTGGAGCGGGAATGGCTGTCCGTGGTGACACCGTACGGCGCCATACGGGTCAAGACCGGCAGGTGGCACGGCGTGGAGACCAGCGCCTCCCCGGAATACGAGGACGTGAAGCGCGCCGCAATCCAGCACGGCGTGCCGGCGAAGGCGGTGCACGCCGCGGCGCTTGCGGCCCATGGGGCGCAGGAATAGATACCCGGAGGAGACCTTGAGCACGAATCGAGCGGCGGCGCGGGCGGGCGCGAAGTACGTCATCGGCATCGACCTCGGCGGAACGAACGTTCGCGCGGCCGTGGTCGACCACGAGGAGAAGCTGCTGGAGCGCGCGGAGAATAGCTCCAGCGCCAAGTCCGGGGCGAAGCAGACCGTAGCGCGCATCGCCGAAGCGGCGCGGGCCGCGGCGGCCAACTCCGGCGTGAAGATGGCAGACATCGGCGCGATAGGGGTCGCCGTGCCCGGCCACATCAACGTACCACAGGGCATGATCGTGTGGGCGCCGAACTTCGGCGAGAACATCGACGGCAACTACGTTCCGTACAAGCAGATCCCATTGCGCGAAATGCTCGAGGCGGAGCTCGGCGTCGCTACGACGATGGACAACGACGCGAACGTCGCCGCGCTCGGCGAGTTCCGCTACGGCGCCGGCCGCGGAACGCGCCACCTGGTAATGTTCACGCTGGGCACCGGAATCGGCGGCGGGATCATCGTTGAGGGTGAGGTACTGCGCGGCGCGACCGGCGGTGCCGCGGAGGTCGGCCACATCATCATCGCGGACGGCGTCGGCAGCAGTCCCAACGGCGCGCATGGCCGCCTGGAGACGCTGGCGGGCCGCGACCCGATCATTGAGCGCGCGGCGCTTAAGATGGAGTCTGGCCGCGCCACGCTGCTCTGGGACTACGTGAAGGGGCCGGAGGCGCTGCAGCAGCACCTCGACCCCAAGACGATCGACGATGCGGCCGAGGCGGGCGATGAGCTGGCCAAAGAGGTGCTGCGGGAGACCGGCCACTACGTCGGTCTTGGAATCGCGAGCATGGTGAACGTATTCAACCCGGAGGTGTTCGTGCTGGGCGGCAAGATCTCCAACTCCCGAACGCTCCGTGAGGCGGCCGAGAACACCGCCCGCGCCTCCGCGATCGGATCGATCCTGGCCGCCGCACGGATCGTCTCCGCCGAACTGGGCGACAACGCCGGCATCATGGGCGCCGCCGAGCTGGCCTGGCGCGAGGTCGACGCAGCAAAACGGGCTTAGTTCTTCAACGCGCGGCGGGCAGGAACTCGAGGCTCACGCGCGCGCCGCCCTCACTGCGCGTTTCGTACCGCAAGGCGGTGCGCAGGTCGAGCTCGGCGATCGATTCGGCGATCTCCAGGCCGTGCGTGCCTGAAGCGAGCGGATCGAAGCCGGCGGGGAATCCCGGCCCGTCATCGCAGATATCCAGACGGATACCTGCTCCGGTCGGCGCAAGTGCAATGGTTATCTCGCCGCGCCCGTGGTTTACCGCGTTCGCAATCAGCTCGTTGGCAAGAAGGACGAGCGCGGTGGCCATTCTCGCCGGCAGCCGCACGTCCGAAAGCTCCAGTGTGATCGTCCGCCCCGATGTTGTTCCACGGACCAGGTCGGCCAGCTTTTCCAGTACGGGGCGGACCGCGATAGAGTTGCTGCCGGCGCCGGAGTGCGCCTCCCTGGTCAACAGGTCGTGCATCGCGGCAACGGCGCGGATATGCTGACCCATGTGCCGCAGCGCCGCCCGTGTCTCCTCGGAGTGATTGCGGCTCCCGTCCTGCATGTCGACGAGCGCGGCGATGATCTGCAGGTTGTTCTTCACGCGGTGGTGCGTCTCGACGATCGAGCTGTTGAGCCGTCGGTTGGCGGCCTGCAGGTGCGCGTGCTGCTGGCGCAGCGCCGTGATGTCCGTGCAGACGCCGACGGCCCGCCAATGGTCGCCGGGCGTGATTGTCTCGACGCGCACGTCCTCGTGCAGCCACCGAACCGTCCCGTCCTCGCAGGCGCAGCGAAACTCCTGCTGGTAGTCCTCGCCGGCGCGCACCGCCGCCGTGCCGATCCGGTCGCACGCGTCGCGGTCCTCCGGATGCCGGCGGTTGTACCACGCGTCTGTCATCGATTCGCCAGGCAGGACTTCGATCGGTAGAAAGCGGCGCGCCGATTGGGCGTTCGGGAACTCCATTTGCCAGTGCAGGTAGCGAGGGTCGTTCGTCTCGCGGATGTCGGCATACCATAGGAGACAGTGCGCGCCGGCCATTACGTACTCGCGTATCGCCTCAGCGCGGACGGAGACGTCGTGCTCCTGCGAATCGGCGTCGGTCCGCAGCTCTGCCGCCTGAAGCCGTCTATCGAGAGATGCGATTCTCTCCTCCGCGGCGGCGGCCCGCTGTTCGGCGTCCGCCGCCCGCCGCTCTGCCGCGATGCGCGCTTCCCGCTCCGCGGCGCAGCGCTCCAGCAGCGCGGCGCGGGGATCGCCTCCGGCCACGCCATCGGGGCCGGCGTCATGATTCTCCGTGGATGTCTCCTTGCGCAAGCCCTTGCCTCCTGTCGAGCGGCGCGGAATGGGTCGCCGGGGCCGGCCAGGGTAGAGCGGGACGGTCTCCGACGGGTACGTGAAGGTTATCCGGTGAGCTTTCCGGTGCGCGGCAAGCCACTCCTGCAGGATGCAGTCGAGTAATTATAACAGGAGAATTGGCCGTACGCAATGCTCCCCGGCGAGGCGGAGCCACTGTCCGACGGCAATCGGGTAAACTGCTTCAGGAGGGCGCACCGGCGATGGACGGCGGGATGCACGCTACACTTCGAATTCGCCTGACGCCCCGCGGCGCCCCCGGTGAACGGCGCGGCCAACCGGTCGCTCGTGGCGCTGCTGGCGGACAGGCTCGGCGTGCCGAAATCCCGGATCGCCATCGTTATGGGCGACACGGGAAGGGACAAGGTGGTGCGGCTCGAGGGAATTGACGGCGAGAAGCTCCGTGAGCTGCTGGACAAGATTTGACGGCGAATGGAGGGCGAGACAGTGTCGCAGGTAAAGGTGATCGTTACGCTGAAACCGTCGCTCCTCGATGCGCAGGGGCGCGTGGTGCGGGACGCCCTCCATTCGCTGGGCTATGCGAACGTGGGCGAAGTGCGCATCGGAAAGTATCTGGAGCTGGACGTCGCGCCCGCGGAAGGCGCGGACCGCCAGGCGGTGCAGGCGCAGGTCGAGGAGATGTGCGACCGGCTCCTGGCCAACCCCGTGATCGAGAACTATCGCTGCGAGGTGGTCTCATGAGCGCCGCGGAGACGGCCGTCCGGCCCGCATCGGCGTCCGCCGCGATCCGCGGCCCGAAGTTCGGCGTGGTCCGATTCCCCGGCTCCAACTGCGACCAGGACGCCTACTTCGCGCTCAAGGATGTGCTGGGCGTGCCCGTGGAGTATCTCTGGCACGCTGATAGAGCGCTCCGCGGCGTGGACATCGTGGTGCTTCCCGGCGGCTTCTCCTACGGCGACTACCTGCGGACCGGGGCGGTCGCGCGGTTCGCCCCCATCATGGAGGCGGTCGTCGCGCACGCGGCGAGTGGCCGGCCGGTAATCGGGATATGCAACGGCTTTCAGGTGCTGTGCGAGGCCCACCTGCTGCCGGGCGCTCTCGTGCGCAACGCCGGCTTGAAGTTCGTCTGCAAATTCGTCAACCTGCGAGTGGAGAATGCGCGCTCTCAGTTTACGTGCGCGTATTCCGAAGGCCAGGTGCTGAAGATACCCGTCGCGCACGGCGAGGGCCGCTACGTCTGCGACGAGCAGACGCTAGCGCGGCTAACGGCCGGCGGGCAGATACTGTTCCGTTACACCGACCCGCACGGGCTCACGACGAGCGACGCGAATCCGAACGGCTCGCTGGGCGGGATCGCCGGAATCGCAAACGAGGCGGGCAACGTAATGGGTATGATGCCGCACCCGGAGCGTGCCTGCGAAAAGATCCTCGGCTCGGCGGATGGCCGCGGCATCTTCGGCTCCCTCATCGCCGCCGCCTCCGCCCGCGCTTAGCGCAGCCGCGCGGTAATCCGCGCAGGCCGCGCGCCCGGCATTCGTCTTCTGAACCAGGCGGCCGTAACGCGCGGCCTTGCCGCCCACCATGACGGCGCTCCCCGCAAAAACTCCGTGATTATTTGCCCGCTCCCATGTTAAATACCTGGAAACAGATGGAATAAGCCTTTGTAAGGCCGCAAAACTACCTGAGTGCGGGCTTACGGCGGACCTGATCCAGCGACGTTTTGCGCGCCGGTCGGATCCATAGCTGCCCAAGTTCCGGCCGACTCGGCCGCGGCCTCATGATGGGGCCGTGAGGAACTTCACGGAGGAGATCGTTACCCATGGGATTGCAGATCAATACGAATATCGCCGCGTTGGACTCTCTGCGCAACCTGCAGAACGTTAACAACTCGGTGGCCAGCAGCATCCAGAAACTTTCGAGCGGCCTGCGGATCAACACGGCGGCGGACGACCCGTCCGGGCTTATCATCTCGGAGGGACTGCGCGCTCAGGTCGACGGCCTCAACCAGGCGATCACCAACAGCCAGGAGGCGAGCAACGTCATCAAGACGGCGGAAGGCGCTCTCAGCACGGTAAGCGACCTGCTGCGCAACGTCCGAACCCTGGCGGTGCACGCGGCCAACACTGGCGTCAACGACCAGGTGGCCGTCCAGGCCGACCAGACGCAGATATCCTCGGCCATTCAGTCGATCCAGCGCATCGCGGAGCAGACGCAGTTCGGCAACAAGACGCTGCTCGACGGCACGTCCGGCACCACGGCCTCGGTAGTCGATACCAAGGCGGTTGCGGGCGCCTCCATCGGCAGCACGTTCGGCGGCGTCTCCACGCAGAGCGGACCCGTCACCATCACCGTCAACAATGCGGCGACACGGGCGACTGCGGTCGGCACTGCGACCTATGCCAGCGTCAACGCCAGTATCTCCACGGTTAATGGAACGACGATCGGCTCGGGCGGCAGCATCGTCCTGAACGGCCAGTCGATCTCGGTTAGCGGCTCCGACACGGTCCAGACGCTGATCAACAAGATCAACAACCTGTCCAGCACCACGGGCGTATCGGCCGACTTCACGTTCGGCAACGGCTCCGGCTCGGTCGTCCTGACACAGCAGCATTACGGCGGCAACTACAAGATCAACGAGGCGGAGAGCGCCAACCTGATCTCGACGGGCGCCACCAACAGCCTGAGCTCGATCGGCCTGAACGCCACGATCACCGTCCAGGCGCAGACGCTGGTCAACGGCGCCGTGCAGACGACCTCCTCCACGTTCGTCGGCGGCCG
>DATGJU010000549.1:0-10677 GCA_035295045.1 Chthonomonadaceae bacterium | reverse complement strand
GCGCACATCATCGACGCGACCGCGGATACCGTTATTCCGGGCCTTGTCGCGGCCGCGTCCGATCTCGGCGATCGGAGTGACGCCCTCGAGTCGATTGCGCCGGACTATCGCGCCCTCGACGGCTACAATGCGTTCGCGGATCAGCGAACGCTTCTGGAGCGCGGCGTAACGACCGCCTATGTCGCGCCCGGATCCCGTCGCCTGGTGCGCGGCCAGGGCGCCGTGGTCAAGCTGTCGGGCGAGGGACTCGCGGCGCGCGCCCTGCGCTCCTCTGCCGACATCTCGATAAGCCTCGGCGCTGTGGCGAAGAGCCCGCCCGCGATCTTCAAGCCGCCCATTCCGCCGACAGACGACAACCCGATCCTCCCGGCGCAGCGACAGCTCCCCTCCGTCGGCCCGTCCGAGTTCGCGCTGCTGCGGCAGCTCTTCGCCGACGCGCGTGCCGTAGCTGCTGGAGCGGCCTCCAGTCCGGCGCCCGCCTCGGTCAACGTGGCCGCCATTGCAGCCGAGCGCAACCCGATGCCCGGACCGAAGTCCGGTAAGCTGCGCGCGCTCGCCCCGATTCTGGACGGGAGGATGGCGCTGCGCGTCCACGCGGACACGGCCGGCGATATCCGTCGGGCGCTGGAGCTGGCGGACGCTTACCACCTGCGTATCGTTCTCGAGGGCGGCACGGAAGCCTACCAGGTCGCGGATGAGCTTGCCAGACGCCAGATTCCCGTGGTTGTCACGCCTCCGCTGCGCCCCGCTCTGAGGACCGACCTGGACATCCAGCGTCCCTCCGCGGCGGGCCGCGTACGCCTGGACGCGGTGGCCTCGCTCGTCCAGGCGGGCGTCGCCGTTTCGCTTGCCGCCGACGTACAGACCGAACGCGCCGATCTGCTCGGCCTCGCCGCGATCCAGGTCGGCTATGGCGTGCCACGAGACGCCGCGCTGCGGCTGATCACGCTTGCGCCCGCCCGCGCGCTTGGCGTCGAGGGGCGCGTCGGCAGCCTGGAACCGGGGAAGGACGCCGACCTGCTGGTCCTGAGCGGGGACCCGTTCGACACGATGACGCAGGTTGAGATGACCATGGTGAGCGGCGCGGTTGTCTATCGCCGCGCGCAGGCGGAGCCGGCCGGCCAACTGACCGCAATCCGCGCCGGCCGTATCCAGACGGTGACGCAGGGTGTGATCGACAACGGCATGATCCTCGTTCGAGCCGGTAAGATCGTCGCGGTCCGGCGCGGCGTGGACGTGCCGGAGGGCGCGGTAGTCGTCGATGCCTCGCACAGCACCGTCATGCCGGGAATTCTCGACGCCGGCTCGTTCGCCGGCCTCCATGCCGATGCGCTGGAGCCGCCGATCGAGCCGACCGCCGCGCAGTCCGGACCGGCCTCCGGGCGCACAAAGCTGCTGGACGCCCTTGCCCCGGCGGACCCCGCCTTCGCTGACGCGCTCAGGGCGGGCGTCACGGCGCTCCTGCTCTCGCCGCCGGCCGGCGGGACGGTGTGCGGCGTCGCGGCGCTCATAAAGACGGCGCCGAATGCCGGGCGCTCCACGGCGGGCGGCATGATCGTCGTGAAGGCGGACGCCGCGCTCTGTTTCAACTTCCTTGCCGGCGGATCGCGGCGCACGCAGCCCTGGGCATTCCGGGAGCTGCTGCAGACCGCCAGGTCGTACAACCAGCGGCGGATACAGTATAATCAAGACCATCTGGACTGGGAGCGGGACCGGGACGCCGCGACGAAGCAGGGCAAGTCCGCTCCGAAAGAGCCGGTCGAGGTCCCGCTGGACGAGGATCAGGAGCCGTTCGCGCCGCTCTTCCGGGGAACGATGCCCGCCTTTGTACGCGCGGACCGCGCGGACGAAATCCTGAATGCACTGAAGGTCTTTCGCGACGAGCTGGATCTGCCGATGGCGCTCGTCGAAGCGCCCGACAGCTTCCGCGTCTCGGACGAAATCCGAAAGCGCGGCGTCGCCGTGGCCCTGGGTCCCGACGTGACCGCTCCCGATCGCGAGCGGCGCGTGAGCAATGCGGCGACGCTGGCGAGGGCCGGCGTTCCGGTGCTGTTCCAGAGCGCCTCGGCTTCCGGCGCCGCCCTGCTGCGCATGAACGCCGCCGAGGCCGTCCGGTCCGGCATGGACCCGGTAGAAGCGCTTCGTGCGCTGACGATCTACCCTGCGCGAGTGCTCCGAGTCGACCATCGGCTCGGCAGCATCGAGGCCGGAAAAGATGCGGACCTCGTGTTCCTGGACGGTGACGCGCTCAGCCTGACGAGCCGCGTGGAGCGGGTGATGGTTGGCGGGAAGGTGGTGTACGATGGGACCAGGCGGTAGGCAGCCGGCGATCGGCAGCCGGACAAGCGGTATTCGGGGTTTGGCGTCGGCTGTTGGGTGTCGGGACCTCGGCTCTCGGCGAGCGCGGCTTGCGGCCGGCCGCTTTGCGCAGCGCGTGCTTCTCAACGCGGCCGTCGGCGCCTTGCTGACCTGGACCCAGGCATCCGCGCCTGCGCAGCAACGCAGTGCCGCGAGCATCGTCCCGCCGCTCGTCGCCGCAGCCGCGTCATCGCCGGGACACAATACAGCCATAACCGAAGATCGAACATCCGCGCCTCAGACCGCCGACCGCCGGCCACTGGTAATCCGGGCCGGCCGGATCCTGACCGTCACCAACGGCGAGATCCAGCACGGCGTGATCGTAGTGCGGGACGGCAAGATCGCCGCGATCGGCAGGCAGGGCGAGGTGCAGATTCCGGCCGGCGCGGAGGTGATCGACGCCCCGGACATGACCGCGATGCCCGGCCTGATCGACCTGCACACGCATATCGGTAACAACTCCGGCCTCCACGACTACGTCCACTCCCTGAATCCGGCCTTTCACGTTTGGGAGTACATCGATCCTGACGATTCGCGCATCAAGGACGCGATCGCCAGCGGGATCACCACCCTCAACACGATACCGGGCAGCGGCGGCAATAACTCCGGCTTTGGCGTGCTCTGGAAGCTCGGCGGAGCGCCGCGGGAGGATCTGATCATCCGCAAGCTCGGCGTGATCAAGATCGCGCAGGCGTACAACCCGGAGCGCCACGCGGGCGACCTCGGCCTGAGCCGAATGGGGATGTGGTGGATGCTGCGCGAGCAGTTCAGCCGGGCCAAGGAGTACACCGCGAGGATGGACGCGCCCGGCGGCCCGACCGCGCCGGCGCCTGGGCCGGGCGCGCACCATGCCGGGCTCCCATCTCCCGGCGCCGGAAGCCGGCCCGATGGGTCGGACGCTCGGGCCACGGTATCTGCTCCGCGTGCCGCCCAATCCGCCGGCCCCGCGGCGGTACGGCTGGCCGCCCTTAAGGCGCCGTCCGCTTCGTCCGTCCTGCCTCGCAACCCCGGTCTCGCCGCCAGAGCACAGCCCGCGCCCGAGCGCGTCCTGGGCATGGAGCAGATGCGCACCGTGATCGAGAAGAAGACTCCCGTCTTCGTCCATACCGCGGGGGCGCGGGACGTGATGGGCACGATGCGAATGTTCCACGATGAGCTGCAGCTTCCGGTCGTCATCTCACACGGGGAGTTCGGCGGGCTTCAGGCGGCATCCGAGGCCGCCAGGCGGGACATACCGTGCAACATCGGCCCGCGCTTCTACGACTTCTCCTACCAGACCTACGACCGGCGCTTCTACTCGATCCCGCAAGCCTACGTGGACGCCGGCGTCAAGAACCTGTCGCTGAACACCGACTGCCCCGTCATTCCGGGCGACGACCTGTTCGTGCAGGGGACCATTGCCGTCCGCATGGGAATGGACGAGGATCTCGCGCTGCGCGCTTTGACGATCAACCCGGCGCGCACCATTGGGATAGGCGACCGCGTAGGCAGCCTGGAGGTCGGCAAGGACGCGGACATCATCCTGAAGCGCGGCAGCCTGTTCGACCCGCGCAACCCCATCGAGAAAGTGCTGATCAACGGCAGGCTCGTCTACACGCACGGCCAGCGGCGCCATGGCGCGGCCGCCGGCCCCGCCGCCCCGACTCCCGAAACCGAGGACGACGGCTGCAGCAAAGCCCCCGAAGAAGAGAGCTTTCTGAGCCATGCGCGCTGACCGCCCGTACAAGAGGCCCTGGAGCGCCGCTGCAGAGTATGGTGGGGTAGGCCTTATAAGTCTTATAGGACCTATAAAGCAACCAGCGCCGCGCTGGCCCTTTGCGGTTGGTCTGGCCGCTGCGCTGCTCGGTGCGCCGGTCAGCTCTGGCGCGCAGGCGCGGCCGGATCCCCTTGGCGAGCAGGTTCTGGCCGTCCGTGCTCGTCACATCGAGACGGTCAGCCACGGCACGATCGAAGGTGGCGTGATCGTCGTCCGCGGCGGCAAGATCGTTGCCGTAGGCGCGGACGCCAAAGTCCCCGTCGGCGCCCGCGTCCTGGAGGCCGACACGGTCATGCCCGGCATCGTCGGCGCCTATTCGCTGATGGGCGGCGTCGGGGCGACCGCCGGCCAGGCACGCAGCGATCCGCACCTGCGCATCGCCGACGAGCTTTACCCCTGGGATCCCGCGTACCGAGGCCTGGTCCGCGCGGGCGTCACCACGCTCGCGATCTTCCCTGCCGGCCGCGGTTTCCCGGGTCAGGGCGCGATCGTCCGAACCGAAGCCGATTCCGTCGAGCGCATGACACTAGCGCCGAATGGCCCGCTGGCGATCGATTTCGCGCCGAACACTCAGACGATCGACCTGATCCGGAACACGCTACAGGCCGCGCGGCCGCCCGCTGCGGCCGGTCCGGGAACCGGCACGCCATCCCCGGCCGCGGTGACCGAGCGGCAGGGCGATCGGGCCGGTGCGTCCGATCCGCCCGCTGCGCCTGTAGAGCTCACCCCGGGGGAAGAGCAGATCCGGGGCCAGCGCCGCCGTCAGTCGGGCGCGCAGCCGCGTGCCCCCGGTCCCTCCGCGCCGCCGGACGTGCGGCGCGCTCCCGTGGCGCGCGCCGTTGCCGGCGAGACGCCAACCATTATCGACTGCCCGGATGCGGCCTCCGCGGACTACCTCTTACCGCTCCTGAAGCCATTTGACGCGCTCAAGCCGGTATTCATCCTGGGCGTCACCGACATGTTCCGTGCTGCCGGGGCGTTCGGCGGCGCCAGGGCGTCCGTCGTGCTGCCGGCGGCGATAACGGTCGAATCGCTTACACGCAACCGAATCAACGCGCCGGCGATCTATGCAAAGGCCGGCTGCAAGGTCGCCCTCCGGCCGGTCGAGGACAGCCCGGACGGCTACGCGACGCTTCGCTACCAGGTCGGCGACCTGGTGCGAAACGGCCTGGACCGCCAGACGGCCCTGCGCGCTATCACGCTCTCGCCCGCGGAGATGCTGGGCATAGCAGACCGCGTCGGCGGCATCGACGCTGGCCGCGACGCCAATCTGCTCCTGCTGGACGCGGACCCGCTCGCAGCGGCCGGACGCGTCCGCGCCGTCCTGCTCGAGGGCCGCATGGTCTACGAGGAGCCGGCACGATAGCCGGGGCGGCCCGGGCCGCCCGACTGCGGGCGGGAGCGCTGGTCTGGAGCGCTGGCACCGAATGGCGTCGCTCCGTGATGCCGACCGCCGGTCGCGGGCCGCTGTCTAGTCAGTCGCTCGCGGCAGACGTGAGAGCGCCGTGGAGTGCCAACTTGGGCGGCGACATAACGATCGTCGGTCCGCAGCTACGCGCCCGTTGAAGGAGCTCTACTTGATCGATCCGCGCCCGTATCGATTCTCAGTGCTACTCGGGGCTGCCGTCGTCACCCTGATTGCGCCGGCCGGCGCGCAGCAGCGGCAGCGGCGAACCCCGTCTCCGGAGCAGCAGCCCGCCGCGCAGTCGCAGGCAGCCGCGCCGCCGCCGTCCTCGACGCCGCCGGCGCCGCCTGTGCGCATGGCTATCGTAGGCGGCGATGTCTGGACCGTGACAAACGGCGTCATCCGCGGCGGCACCGTGCTGGTTAAGGATGGCAAGATCGAGCAGGTCGGCGATGCAAGCCTCAAGCCGCCGGCCGACGCCCGGATCGTGGACGCCCGCGGATTCGCGGTTGTGCCCGGCTTCGTGGTCGCGAACGAGCGCGTCACATCGCCCGTTATCGGCGGAAAGTACAGGGACTCGCTCGATCCGTACGCCCTCGCAATCGAGCTTGCCGCCGCTTCCGGCGTGACGACGACCTTCCTTTCCGGCGCGGAGCCTGGACTCGGAAGCACGAACGCCGTGATCAAGATGACCTGCGGCGACCTCTCCGGTATGGCCGCGGCGGAGAGCACCGGCAGCTCGTTCAATCCCACCGGCGGCCGATTCGCGCGCGGAAGCGGCCTGAACGCGCGCTGGAGCCTGCGGGATCAGATGCGCCGCGGGAAGGAGTTTCTGGCGAAGCTGCCGGCGTACGAGGCGGACAAGAAGGCCGGCAAGCCCGCAGTCGAGCCGAAGAAGCCCGCGGACGCCGATGCCGTCCTGCCCGTCCTGAAAAAGGAGCGGCCGCTGCGCGTCGTTGCATCCACGGTTGGCGAAATCCGCTGGGCGCTTTCGCTGGTCGACGAGTTTGACATCCGGCTGGTCCTGACGCCCGCCACGGAGGCCTGGATAGTCGCGGACGAGATCGCGAAGCGCGGCGCAATGGTGATCTTCACGCCACGCAATCGCGAGGAGCCGGACGAGCGCCGCAATGCGCCGTCCGGCGCGAACCCGGACGCGGCAGGCATCCTGCAAAAGGCCGGCGTTAAGTTCGCCGTCGAGCCGCTCGACAACAGCTTCGCGGTCGGCGGCGAGCTGGGCCGCGACCTGCTGAACTATCCGCTGGAGGCCGCCTTCGCCATGCGCGGTGGCGCGGACGCGCAGTCCGCCCTCGAGTCGATCACGCTGACGCCCGCGAAAATCATAGGGATGGAGAAGCGCCTGGGCAGCATCGAGGCCGGCAAGGACGCGGATATCCTGCTTCTCAGCGGCGAGCCGCTCGACTACCGAAGCTTCGTCGAAAAGACCTTCATCAACGGAAGGCTCTATTACGACCGGTCCAAATCGACCTTCTTCGACCGCATCAAACCGCAAAAAGGCGTCCCGACCGCGCCTGCGCAATAGGCGCCGCCAGGTGATGGAGGCCTGCATGCGCAAGGCCCGATAGGACGAACAGGTACAACCGTGAGCGCCACACTCTTGGATCAAAAACCGGACACGTCCCGCGTGCGCTCCGCCGTCGATCTCGTGCCGCTCGGCGATGGCGGGCCGCTGATCTGCAGACTCGGCATCGGCACGGGCAGCGAGGGTGGCGAGGTGCAGCGCGGGCTCGGCGCCGACGGCTTCAATTGGCTCATTCGCCACGCCTACGATCGCGGTATTACGTTCATCGACACGGCGGACCAGTACAGGACCCACACGCTCGTTCGGGATGCGATCAAGGGCCTGCTCCGCGAGCGCCTCTGGATACAGACCAAGATGATGTGGGACGCGCCCGCCCCGCCGGACCGGCCGTTGGATGTCCTCGATCGGTTCCTGCTCGAATTGGGCACGGACTACGTCGATAGCCTGCTGATCCACTGCGTGACGGCGGCCGACTGGCCCGAAACACTAAGGCCGATGATGGACGCGATCTCCGCCGCCAGGGCGCTCGGCCGCGTGCGGCTCGTGGGCGTCTCCTGCCACGGCCTTCCGGCCCTCCGCAGCGCCGTAACGTGCCGCTGGATCGACGTCCAGCTCGCCCGCGTGAACCCCATCGGCCGCCACGTCGACGGTGCGAGCGGTGCGTGGGACGAGCCCGGGATGGTGCCGGAGGCGATGCGGGAGATCGAGGCCGCCCGCCGCACCGGTCGGGGGTTGATCGCGATGAAGCTCATCGGCGGCGGGCACTTCACCGACTCGGCGGACCGCGAGCGCGCCATGCGCTATGCACTCGCCTGCGGATTCGTCGACTCAATGGTCGTAGCCTTCAAGAGCGGCGCCGAGATCGACGAGACTTTGGGCCGGATAGACCGCATCCTTGCCGAGCAGCCGTCCTGATCGCGCTCAGGCCGGCAGAGGACACGGGGCAGTGCCAGGCGATCGCAACGTAGCGGCCATCGAGGCGAAGGCCCGGCGCCGCAGCGCCAGGCGGCACGGCGCCGCGTGGAAGCGTTGCGGCCAGGCCCGGTTTCGCCCGAAACCGGCTGCACTTCGGGAATCGCCGAGTGAGGGACCGGGGCCCGGAGACGCCTAATGCAGCATAGAGACGCCGCGATGACGGACGACGCCGGCGCGCTGCTCCGCCGCCTGGAGCTCGTTCGGTCGCTGCCGGCCGGCGATCTGGACGCGCTCGCGGCGATCGTTCAAGTCCGGCGGTACGATCCGGCCGGCAAAGATGGGGGCGCAATCTTCTCCGACCACGATCTCGGCGACGAGATGTTCTTCGTCATCTCCGGCAAGGTGGCCATCCACCTGCGCAACGCGGGCGGTACGCGCATCCTGCTCGAATCGGTCGAGGCGGGAGGATTCTTCGGCGAGGTGGCCATGCTCGGCGACGGTCGCCGCTCGGCCGGGGCGCAGGCGATTGAGCCGTCCGTCCTCCTCTCGGCGAAACGCGACGACCTTCTGCCGGTCCTGCATGCGCACCCGGACATCATGCTCGCCATGTTTCGCGATACCGCCCGCCGCCTCGCGCGCAGCAGTGCCAGTATTCGCAAGACCACCGTCCGCAACCCCAACGACATCATCCGCACAAGCTTCACGCCCGCGGAGGAGCTCGTCCACCGGATCGCCCGGTTCAGCGGCAGCCCGCTGCTCATCTACTTCGGCGCGCTCGGCCTCGGGGCCTGGATCGTCGTCGCGGCCGCCTTCCACGTCAACCCGCTCAAGGGCGTTCAGTTCAACGTCCTCGCTCTTCTCGTTTCGCTTATATCGATCGCCGTCACTTGCATCGTCCTTCATAGCCAGACGCTTCAGGCCGATCGGGATCGCGAGCGCAACGATGCGGCGACCGAGGCCAACCTGAAGAACGAGTCTGCGATACTCCACCTGCACGAAAAGCTCGACGACATCGATGCCGAGTTCCGCCGTCGCCTGCCCAAGGAGCCCGGCGACGGCGAGACGCCGCCCTCCGCGGTCAGTCGAGAATCACCGTGAGCGTCGCGCGCCCGAACGGCCGGACCGGTCCGCCTAACTTTTCGCCTGGACTGCTGCGTCTGAACAGATAGAGAAGAGCGGGAGCAGCATCGGCGAGGGCCGGCCGCCCCGCGCCGCCAGGAGGCTGCCATGCCAGTTCGGATTACGGCGTCCATCCGTCACGCCGTCACACTTTTAGCACTGTTTCTGGGCGCGCTCTGCGGCGTCGGCCACGCGGCCGGTGCGCAGGCCGCAGCGCCTCCCGCGCTCCAGCCGCCGCAGCCCGATCCGGCGTTCCCCAAGCTCTTTCCGCGCTACAGTGGCCTCAATGGCTACGAAGACCTCGTCGCCGCCGCCGATCTGATTCAGCGGAACGAGGCGGCGGAGGCGGCCGAGAAGCCCGAGGCGACCCTGCAGGATATGCGCAAGGCCCTCGAAGACCGCAACGTCGACCGGGCGCTGCAGTTGCTTCGGGCCGGTCTGGACAAGCCCATCGAATCGCCGCGCGATCCGGACAAGCTCGACGAGAACACGCTGATGCCCGAACTCCCGGAGATGCGCGCGTTGGCCCGGTTGCTCGCGGTCCAGGAATATGTCTATCTCGCCGACGGCCAGGTGGGCCGCGCGATCGACACGCTGCGCGATGGGCTGAGGCTAGGCTACGTCGTCCAGACGGACCTGCTGATCGGCGGCCTCGTAGGCATCGCCATCGACCAGATCGTCCTGACGCGCTTCGCCGAGCATTTCGACGAGATGGCCCTGCGTGACTGCATCCATCTCGTCGCCGTGGCGCACGAGTGGCTCAAGTCGCCGCGGCGTACGGAGGGAGTGCTGACGCGGGAGCATAGGGCGCTGCTCAACATGCTGGAGGCCTGGAAGTCCGATCCGCAGCGCCTCCGCTCGATCGTCAAGATGATGCAGCCCGCCGGCGACCCAGCGTCAGGCGCCGACATCGCCGCGATCGAGCTGAACGCATTCGTCAATATGCCCGGCGCGGCCATACCGGCCATGCTAGACGAGACGCGGTCGATAGCGGAATTCGAAGACCGCAAACTCCTCGCGGAGATTCGCAAGCCGGTGTGGGAGCGGAAGCCCGCCGCGCCGTACGAGCAGCGCGCCACAATGGCGACCCGGCTCTACGGCATGATCAGCCCCACCTACGGCCAGGCTTTGGGCCGGTTCGACGTCGAAGCCGCCCTCATTCACCTGCTCGGAGTTCACGCCGCCATCCGCCGTTACCGCTGGGAGCACGGCCGGCTGCCCTCCAGTCTCGCCGACCTTGAGCTGCCGGCAATGATTATCGATCCCTTCACCGGCGGCCCGCTTCTCTACAAGCTCAGCGGCGCCACCTTCGAGTTGAGCAGCGCCGGCGCCATCGGCCCCGTGACGCTGCCGCGTAAGGTGCAATAGCTACCAATCGGAAACGGACCGAATCGACGCTTCCGTCTCCCGTGCCGCGGAGGCTACCATTGTTCTGACTACTGCACCTCATGATCTGTTCTGCCACGTTACGCTCCAATCGCCGAAGCCTACAGAATTCGGGAGCACTTCCGATAACCAGGCAAGCCAGATAATATACCGGAATGCACAGCGACTCGCCGTAACGGGTAGATCCGCCTTCCT
>DATGJU010000548.1:0-8467 GCA_035295045.1 Chthonomonadaceae bacterium | reverse complement strand
TGGGCTTGGCCGCGCGCGCGTTCGTGCTCGAGCACCACACCCGCGCCGCACTCGCCCGCCACATCGTCGAGACCACGCTCGCGGCGTCGTGACCTAGGTCAGGTGCGGCGCGAGCATTCGGGCGATTGCCTCGCGCTTTCGCGGAGCGAGGTCTTTGCGGCCCAGCACGCCGACTTCGTGAAGCCAGGGGCCGATCCACTGGATCGGTCCGTCCAGCACTTCGATGCCCGGCTCGAAGGCGACATGCTCATTCGGCGGCTCGTCGATTGCGCCGCGCTCAACGTGCCGGTACAACACCCGCCAGTTGCCTCCGCCGGTGTCCAGCCCCTTGAACCAGTCCTGGCCGAAGTCCAGCGGGCGGGCGGCGACGCGGTCGAATCGGTAGAAGCAGAATCCCGCCCATAGAAACCAGCGCTGGCCCGCCGAACGTATCATCCCGTAGAAGTCCTGCGAGGCGAGCCGCCCGAACGGATCGTCCGGCGCGGTTGGGAACAGATCGTCGTCCAGGAAACCGAAGGCCTCCGGACGGCCGGGCCGAATGACGTTGCGCCACATCCAGTTGAGCGCGATGCCATGCGACCTGCTAGGCTCCTGCCAGGGATTTCGCGGCAGCCGGAGGTACGGGACGCCGTAGCGCGCGCAGACGGTCTCGATCTCGCCGGCTGCCGCGTCCTCCGGCGAATTGTCCGCGACGACGTAGACGGCGCCCTCCACGTACCGCCGAACGAGCCGGGCCTGCCACTCGATCGCCTGCGGATCGGCAAAGGCGATCGCGACCATCGCGCGGCGCCCGTGGATGGCGGCGCGGATCGCCGCTGGATCGCCGCCGCGCGCGCGGCGGCGCATGTGCGCCCAGTCCACCAGCCGGTAACGGCAGGTCTTCATGGCGTGCGAAAGCGGCCGCAGTCGGCGCCAATCCTCCCGGCTGTACTCCCCAAGCGCCTTCATCCGCGTGGTTCCCTCCGTCGCATATCGTGCCGGCCGTGCATGGTTCGACACCGCGGGCGCCGGCTCCTGCGAATCTCACCGCGCGCCCGCGGGCCGCCGACTGAATCCGCGCCTATCATTCCTAAACGCCCGTATGTCCAACGGTTGCCGGTGTCGTAGGCTGCTTCAATGGCCGGCGCCGGCGGACCGCCCTGCGGGCGCTGGACGTACACCCCGTGTAGGCCGGCAATAGTTCCGTGCGGCCGACCTATCCGCGCGGCACGCCGGTATACTATGCGCACCGCGGCAGATCAGGCCGCGACGGCCGAGCTTGCAGGAGATTGAGCGCGGATCGCGATGCCGCGGGTCAGCGCGACGGACGGCCGCATCCGCGCGGAACGCCATGCCGAGACTCTCGGCATGGTCCGGAGTCGGATACCAGGCTGGCGCAAGACGTTCGTGCATCACGACGCGACCCGGCAGGCGGAGGGGCTGCTCACAAGTCGTGACCACGAGAGCGCGGCCGCGGCCCTGCGCGTGTACGTCGCCGGACGGTACTGCGCCAGCTACCTCTGGTGCCTGGCCTGGCGCAACATCTCGCGCGTCTTTGATGTCTTCGGAGGCTGAGGCGGGGCCGTGTGACGCCCGCGCGGAGAGGAAATAACGAGTGAACCCGTATCTTGTTCCGGGGCTTGAGGCGAGCGGGCGGGTGTTCGAGCGCTTGGTGCGCCGGATCCCGGCGGCACGGCTGGACGTGGCGCTTGAGCCGGGCCGCTTCACGCCGCGCGAGGTGATCGCGCACATCGCGGATTGGGAGCCGATCATGCGGGGCCGCGTTCTGCAGGCGTGCCGCGAGCCGGGATCCACGGTCGAGCTGTTCGACGAGGAGGAGATGGCGATCGCGGCCGATTACGCGTCGAGTGATACCGCCGAGCAGCTCGCTCGGTTCCTGCGCGAGCGCGCCGGCACAGTCGAGATGATGCGCGCGGTCGATCCTGCCGACTGGGAGAAGACGGTCCAGCATCCGGAGCGCGGACTTCTCTCCGCCGGCGACCTGGCCAACCTGCTTCTCGGCCACGATCTGTACCACATCGACCAGTTGAGCGCGTATCTCGGGATACCGTAGCGGAGCCTGCCAATGACGACCCTGCGTGGTGTGCTTCCCGTCCTGCATATGCCTTACAACGAGGACTGGACGATCGATTTCGACGTGCTGGCCGCGGAGGTGGAGTTCGCGCTCTCCGAGGACGCGAACGGGATCGTCTTCGCGCTGGCGTCGGAGCTGCTCCGGCTGACCGGCGCCGAGCGGCGGACTGTCGCGGAGTTCCTGGTGCGCGCCGCGGCTGGGCGCGTGCCGGTGATCGTGAGCGTGGGGGCGGAGAGCACGTACGCGGCGGTGGAGAACGCGCGCCACGCCGAGTCGGTGGGCGCCTCGGCGCTGATGGCGACGCCGCCTCTCGCGACGCGGGCCGGTGAGCCGGAGCTGGCCGACTACTACGGCGCGCTCGTGGACGCGACGACACTGCCAGTGATCGTACAGGATGCCTCCTCGTATGTCGGCGCGCCCCTCTCCGTCGGATTCCAGGCGGCGCTCTACGCCGCGCACGGGGAGCGGATCGCCTTCAAGCCGGAGGCCTCGCCGGTAGGCCCGGTGATTACGGCGCTGAACGCGACCTCCGGCGGGACTTCGCGGATCTATGAGGGATCGGGCGGCGCGATGCTGGCAGAGAACTTCCGCCGCGGCGTCGCCGGCACCATGCCGGGCACCGACCTCCTTGACGCGATCGTGGCGCTCTGGTGGGCGCTGGAGGCGGGCGATGAAGAGAAGATATACGCCCTTTCGCCGCTTATCGGCGCCATCCAGGCGCTCGGCGTCGGACTCGACGGCTACCTCGTGATCGAGAAGCACCTGCTAAAGCGCCGTGGCCTCTTCAAGAACACGCTGGTCCGCGGCCCTGTCGCCTTCCACCTCGACCCGCCCGCGGAAGCGGAAGTCGATCGGCTGTACGATATGCTGGTGGAGCAGCTGTAGCGCCGAGCACGCCCTCAAAGTTGCGCCGCCTGTTCTGTCATTTCTGCGCCTTCTCGAGTGCAGCGATTCGTCTTTCGAGGTCGGCGAGCGTTGGACCACCGTTCCAGACTTCGTCGTGGGCGGTCATGGTCGACACATTGACAAAGTTCCTTACGTCCGAGGAAATTACAATCTGCTTGATCAGCGTACCGTAGCCGCGCGCCTGGAAATGGACCTCATACTGACCGGGCTGGAGACCCGACCATACGATGTTGAGCTGGGCGCCCAGGTCGATCGATCGCACTTCCCGTCCGTCCTTGAAGAGTGTTGCAAAGACATTTACATAGCGGTTGTTGACTTCGAACTGGTTTGAAACGGCGAGTTCCGCGGTCCTTGGCTCCTGCGCTTGCACGACTGCGTGAGACAGCGCGATCGCCAACAGCCCGACAGCAAGTAAGCCCAATATCAGTTTTCTCATATTGTCCTCCAGGAATCAGTGCATGCAGTGCGTCAATGGACTCGATCCTAGCCAATTGTGCGAGATCGAGCGCCGTGGGACACGCGACAGTTCAACGGGCGTACCTGAATTCCGAAAACCAACGTATTCTACTCCTTCACGTCGCGGAACATCCAGCACAGGATGTCCGGCAGGATTGCGCCGCCGTGGTTGTCGGAGTGGTTGCCCTGGCCGAACACGTACTTCAGGTCGTACTTCTTGGCCGTGAGCGCGTCCACCATCGCGACGTTCTGGAGGTGCCAGTCGCGGTTCGGGTTGTTGGGATTGCGGTTGTCGCGCTCGCCGTCCTGGATGAAGATGCGTATCGGTTTCGGCTCGGCCTTGCGGATCAGGTCCGGATAGACCTGGCCGCCGCGCAGGTCGGTGAAGCTGCCGATCAGGCTGATCACCTTGCGAAAAGCCTCCGGCCGCTCCCAGGCGACCGTCCAGGCGCAGATCGCGCCGCTGCTCGCCCCGCCGATCGCCCGCCGCTCCGGGTCCGGCGACAGGTTGTACTTCTTGCCCACCTCCGGCAGCAGCTCGTCCACCAGGAAGCGAGCATAGGCATCGCCCAGCGAGTCGTACTCCACGCTCCGGTTGTTGGGATTGCCGAAGCCGATCGTGTCCGGATACTCGTCGCCCCGCTGGCCGGGCGTGATGAAGATGCCGATTGTGACCGGCATCTCCTTGCGGGCGATCAGGTTCTCCATGACCGTCGGGACGCTCAGGACGCCATTCGGATTGATGGCGCGCTGGCCATCCTGGAAGACCAGGACGCAGGCCGGCTTCGCCGCATCGTACTGCGCCGGCACGAAGATCCAGTACTTGCGCACGGTGTTTGCGAGCGCCTTGCTGCGGAAGAGGAACGGCCCCTCCAGCTTGCCCTTCGGCACGCCATCGTGCGGGAGCGAGTCCGGGCCGAGCGGGTACTGGGTCTTCGGCGAGGGGTCCTGCGCATGGAGCGTCTCGTACAGCGCGGAGAGCAGCGACTTCTCGCCCCTCGCATCGGAATCGAGCGACCAGATCATCACGCCGGCCAGCCCCTGGTCCAGCGCGAGCTGCGCCTTCGCGCGGATAGTCGGGATGCCGTTGTACCAGATCGTGCTGCCCGTCTGGTCCAGACTCTCCGCGCCGGGATGGGAAGCCACGATCTCGGAGTAGGGATAGTCGCCCTTGCGGAAGGCGTCGCCGAAGCCGTAACCGTAGAACGGAACGCCGAGCAGGGACTTCGCCCTGGGCAGGCCGCGCCCGGACCAGTAGTCGATGGCGCGCCTCGCCATCTCCAGCGACGAGTGCTGGCCGGGCCTGTCCGGGTTCCAGGGCCCCGTGCCGTCGTAGGCCATGATGTTCACGTAGTCGAACCGGTCGAACACGCTTGCCGGGACCTTATCGCCGCCGTAGCCCTGCGAGAGCGCCGCGGTAAGCAGCTTGCCCTTCGCCTTCATCGCCTTGGAAAGCTCGTCGATAAACAGACCGTAGTCGCCGTTGATCGACGGCCCCTCGATGTCCACATCCAGGCCGTCGAAGTTGTGCGCTGCGACATAGTCCGCGAGCGAGGCGGCGAATGCGGCGCGCTTATCGGCGGCGATCAGCGCGAAGTAGCGCGCCTGCAGCACCTTGTTGCTCGCCGCCCCGCCGCCGCCGATCGAGACAAGAACCTGGACCTTGCTCGCGTGCGCCTTCGCGATCAGGATGTCGTCCTGAGGGTGGAACGAGAGCGCGCCGGTATCGTCGGACGGGTTCTCGAACGCGACGTTGATCTGCGTGAGCCGCCCGAAGTCGATCTTCTCCGCGAAGGCCGCAACGTCGCCCCAATTGGGCGCGTATGCGACGACCCGCGCCTGCGCGCCTGCTGCCGTCGCTAGCGTGAGCAGCGACACCGCTAACACGAGGTTCTGCAATACGGTTTTCACAAGGCCCCCCTGGCGAGATTGAACGGATAGTGGCTAATGATACCCCGCGCTGCCGGGCGGCCGCAGGGGATCCCCGGCCCCTAGCTGCCCTTGAGCTGCCTGGGCGGGCCTCGCGCCGCCAAGCCACCTCAGAAGAAGCGGACGGGAGTGAGGACCGCCCAGCCAGCCCGGCGGCATAGAGGGGTCGGGATGAGGTCCGCCAGGCGAGCCCGGTGAGAGGCGATTACCGGCGAGCCCTGGCCCATTGGGAAGTCGGTATAACCGATGAAGGGAGCCGGATGGCGGACGCCGAATCTGCCGGCGTTGCCGCTGGCGGGCGGCCGCGTCGTGCGATGGGGAGTTCGAAACCGAGCCATGCCGCAACTACGCCGCAAAAAACCGCTGGACGTACGCTTGATGCTCCTCCTCTCCGCTGCGCTCGCCATCCCTCTGCTGAGTCGCGCAATCGAGGAGCGCTTTCCTCCCGTCCACAGGATCGAGCTGCTCACCTACGCCTGGCGAATGCAGGGGCTGCGGCCGATCGAGCCGGACCGCGCGATGGTCCTCGTCGGCATGGACGATCGCTCGTGCGACCACCTGTTCCGGCAGGGTCTCATCGATCGGCCGGTCTACACGCGGGCGATGCAGGCGCGCCTGCTCCGCGAGCTGCACACCGCCGGCGCCCGCACGGTCGCGTTCGACGTCTACTTCACCGCCGACGCGCCTGCCGCCGAGACGCAGGCCTTCGCGGAGGCGCTGCGGGACTGCGGCGGTGCGATCGTCGCCCTGCAATCGGTGGACGCGCCCGACACGTCGAGCGATGCGACGACCTACCGGTTCACCGATCCGGTCCCCGAGCTGCGGCCCTACTGTATCGCCGGCTCGATCGCATTCCCGCGTACGGGCGACCTCGTCCAATGGTTCGATCCCTGGCCCAACGATTCGGCCACCCTCAAGCGGCGCAAGCATCTTACGGTGCTGGCGGTGAACAGCTTCCTCCGGGAGACCGGCGCCGAGCCGTCCGAGCGCCGCGACTTCCGCATCGGCAGCATACATGCGCCCTTCATCGACCCGGCTCGCCACGTCGCGATCCGTTTCGCCGGGCCTCCTAACACGTTTGTCCCGGACGCGGCGCACGATGGCGCTGGGCGACCAAAGAACTATTTGTCGTACGAGCAAGTCTATACAGGCGAGTGGCGCCGCAGTCACGGGCCGGAGTTCCTGCGCGACAAGCTGGTGCTCGTCGGTCGCATGAGTCCGCAGGAGGATCGCGTGCTTACGCCGCGCGGCGATATGGCGGGCGTAGAGCTGCTGGCCAACACGATCCAGACGCTGCTCCAGCGAAACTGGATTCGCGGCTGGACCTATGGCGAGAACTACCTGGTCATGCTCGCCTTCTGCTTTGCCGTGGCGCTGACGGTGTGGCGCTTCAACCTGCTGTGGGCCGGGAGTGCGGCAGCGGTGGCTTCGCTGCTCTGGCTGGCCGTTTCCGGCTGGCTATTCGCGGTGGGTCAGTGGGCGGACACCGTCGATCCGATCCTGGCGGCGGGCCTCACATTCGCGGCGGCGTCCGCGATCGAGGCCTGGAAGACGCGCGGCGTCTTCAAACGATTCGTCCCGTCGCAGGTGGCGGACGATATCCTGCGCGCGCCGGACGCCGCCACGACCGAGCGGGACGTAGCCATCGCGTTCTGCGACATCCGCAGCTACACGGTCCTGTCCGAGCGGCTGGCGCCGGAACAGGCGGAGGCGCTGCTGCACACCTATTTCAGGGCGGGCGAGGCGGCTGCGGACCGGTTCGGCGGCGTGCTGGACAAGTTCGTCGGCGACGGGATGATGCTCTACTTCGAGGCGAAGCGCGGCCGTGAGCCCCACGTATTGCGGGCGGTGCGCTGGGCGCTCGCGATGCAGGAGCAGGCCGCGGCGATCGACCGGTCCGGCGATGCCGGCGAGACCGGCTTCAAGATCGGGATCGGCGTCGCGGCAGGGCCCGTCCGGTTCGGCCGCGTTCAGGCCCGCCAGAGGCTGCAGCACACGGTGATCGGCGACGCGGTCAACCTGGCGTCCCGGCTGCAGAGCGCCACAAAAGAGCTGGGCGTGGGGATCCTGTTGAGCGGCGCGGGATACGAGCGGATCAAGGATAGCGTAGATGCCGAGCGCCTTGGCGAGATCGCGGTCAAAGGCAAGCAGGAGCCGCAGGTCGTCTATCACCCGACGGGGGTGCTTACGTAGCCAACGCCCCTGTGCGGTTCGTACCGCGGCGCCGGCTCGTGCAGGGTTCGCCGGCAGCGCGGGCCTCTGTGCCAGGCTTTCGGCATGGCGGCCACGGCGGGCCGCCCCACCGAAGGCGATAGCGCGGGCCGCCATGCGAAAGCAGTAGCGCGAACGTCCATGTCAGCCACTGGTAGCGCGGGCCGCCCGCCGAACGCGGCAGGCTGGGTCTGCGTTCCCACGGCCGGTAGCGCGGGCCTACCTGCCCGCACCAGTGCGCTGGCGCATCCGCTGCCATTGTCAGGCAAGCGCGCAGTCGGTAGCATGGGGCGGACACGGGGCCGGCGCGGAGGGGGCTTCGCGCCCGCCAGTTTCACGCGAACAAAGCAGCTGAACGCATCTGGCGAACCCGCCAACCGTCCTGGAGGCAGCAGTTGCGACTATCTGCGCACCTACGAAGAGGTCATCGTATGCAAAGGCCAATCGTAATCACATGGGCCTGGTTCGTCGCCCTCATCTCGCTGGCCGCGCCGGGGCGCGCGCAGCAGGCGCCGGACAGGCAGTCGCGCGTGTTCCAGGGCACCGCGCTCGTCCTCGACGTCTACGGTCCGGCGCAGTCACGCGTCGGCGACAAGGGCGACTGGAAGAATGTGAACGCCGGTGACATCCTGGCGGTTCAGACGGCCGTTAAGACCGGCGACAACGCCGCGGTCCTGCTCAAGCTGAACGGCGCGCACCTCTTCCGAGTCGGCGAGAAGACGACTGTGACGCTCAAGGAGCTCGGTGTCGGCAAATCGTTTTCGTTCCAGGTGCTGGCCGGCAACATCTGGTCGATCGTCCGCAAAGTGACGCAGCCGGCCAAGTACGAGGTCGAGACGCCAAGTGTCGTGGCCGGCGTCTCCGGCACGATCTTCGCGGTCTCGCACGACC
>DATGJU010000547.1:0-5598 GCA_035295045.1 Chthonomonadaceae bacterium | reverse complement strand
CGCGTAGCGGGTGGCAATGCGCAGGCTCTCGACGCACATGCCGAGCGCAGTCGCGGCGATGGCGAACCGGCCGAGGTTGAGCGCGTAGAGCGCGGGCCGGTGGCCCTTGCCCGGCTCGCCGAGCACGTTGGCGGCGGGGACGCGCACGCCGTCCAGCACGACGCGCGTCGTCGATGAGCCGCGCAGTCCGAGCTTCTCCTCCTCGCGCGATGCGGTCAGGCCGGGCGAATCGCGCTCGACTAGGAAGGCCGTCAGGCCGCCCCGCTCGTCCTTGGCGAACAGCGTGAACAGGTCCGCGAAGGCCCCGTTCGTGATCCACATCTTCTCGCCATTCAGGACGTAGTGCGAGCCGTCGGGCGCAAGCGCGGCTTTGGCCTGCGCGGCGAGTGCGTCGGAGCCGGAGCCGGCCTCGCTCAGCGCGAACGCGCCTATCCTCTCGCCGGACGCGAGGCCGGGCAGATACCGCGCCTGCTGCTCCTCCGTGCCGAAAAGCAGCAGGGGCAGCGTCGCGACGCCCGCGTGGACGCCGGCGGAGATCGCGAACGAAGGATGGACGCCCATTGCCGCGGTGAGGAGCGCGATCTGCGACTTGGGAAGGTCCAGGCCGCCGAACCGCTCCGGGACGGCCATGCCGAGGATGCCGAGCGCGCCGGCGCGCCGCAGGAGGCTCTCCATCAGGCCTGGCTCGTGAGCCTCCAGCCTCGCGTTGGCAGGCACGACCTCGCCGCGCACGAACTCCTCGACAGCGCTCGCCATGAGCCGCGCGTCGGGCGGAAGCTGCTCCGGCGTGAAGATGGCCTCCGGTACGTCGAACCGCCGCGGGCTAAGGAAGCCGCCGCCCGGCGGCGGATTGGGTTCAGACATGTCGAGAACCTATCGGATCGCGGTCCCTCGCTTTCAGAGGCCGAACGCGCGGAGCTCGAAGCGCTCGTCAACGAGGAGTTATTGGCTTCGGCACGGCGCACCAATGCTGTCGCAGATGCGCTGGGCCGTTGAATCCCCGATACCCGGCACTACTGGACCGCGCCGAGGGGCGCTGCGAATATTGCCACGGTCCGGCGAAGACCTATAACTTCGCCTTCGACGTCGATCACATTAGACCGACGACGTTGGGAGGCGCGGACGACCCGGTGAATCTCGCAATCGCATGCCACTCGTGTAACGCCTTCAAGTCTTCGCTCCGCGCGGCGCTCGATCCTTCCTCGGCGGAACGCAGCTTTGACACCCTTCCGCTCCCGGTGGTATGATTGCGCAGTGCGATCCGGCGCGGGGACGGGGGTGGGCGATGGGCAATCTGGCGGAGCGGCTGAGCGAATACGCGGCGGGCCTGCGGTTCGAGGACCTGACCGACGAGGCGGTCCATGAGACGAAGCGCCGCCTGCTGGACTCGCTGGGCTGCGCGATGGGCGCGTACGCGAGCGAGCCGGCGGCCATCGCGCGGCGGATGGCGCTCACCTCTACCAGCTCGCTCCCGGCCACGGTGATCGGCACGGGCGCGAAATCCTCGCCGGACCTGGCGGCGTTCTCCAACGGCGTCCACTTCCGCTACCTCGACTACAACGACACCTATCTCTCGAAAGAGCCCGCGCACCCGAGCGATAACTTCGCCGCCGTCCTGGCCATAGCGGAGCCGGTCGGGGCCGGCGGGCGCGACATCATCACGGCGGCCGTGCTGGCCTACGAGATCCAGTGCCGGCTGTGCGATGCCGCGAGCATTCGGGCGCGCGGCTGGGACCACGTGACCTACGGCTCCTTCTCCACGGCGCTGGCGGCCGGCAAGCTGCTGGGGCTGACTGCCGAGCAGTTGACGCACGCGCAGGGCCTGGCCGGCGTTCCCAACAACGCGATGCGCCAGACGCGGGTGGGCATGCTCTCGCACTGGAAGGGCTGCGCCTTCGCGAACGCGAGCCGGAACGGCGTCTTCGCGGCGCTGCTCGCCAGCTACGGCATGACCGGTCCCTCGGAAGTGTTCGAGGGCGAGATGGGCTTCTTCCAGCAGGTCTCCGGTCCGTTCGAGATCGGAATGCTCGGCGGCGGCGGCCAGCCGTTCATGATAAATCGGACCCACATCAAGTACTATCCGGCGGAGTACCACTCGCAGAGCGCGATCGACGCGGCCCTGGAGCTGCGGAACCAGATTCCCGGTGGCGCGGACGCGATCGAGCGCGTGACGATCGAGACGTTCAACGCGGCGGTTGAGATCATCGGCGGCGAACCGGAGAAGTGGCGGCCGACCACGCGCGAGACGGCGGACCATAGCCTGCCGTACTGCGTCGCCGTGGCGCTTCGGGAGGGCCGCGTGACGCTCGACTCGTTCGACGACGCGCACCTGCGGGACGAGGCGCTGCTGAGCCTGGTCGCGCGGACGGAGGTGCGCGCGAACGCGGAGCTGAACGCGAAGTACCCCGAGGGGATCCCGAACCTGGTGCGCGTTCACCTCGCCGGCGGCGCGCCCGTTGAGAAGGAGGTGACGTTCCCGCGCGGCCACGCCCGCAATCCTATGAACGATGCCGAAGTCGAGGCCAAATTCCGCGCGCTCGCCGAGCCGCTGCTGGTGCCGGCCGCCGTCACGGAGATCATCGAGCGGTGCTGGAACCTGGAGCGCGAGAGCGACATTGGCGGGCTGTTGGGCCTGCTGGCGGTTGCGGGGTGAGGATTGGTCCACGAAAAACGCGAAAGGACGCGAAAAAGAGATTTCACAGGAGCGGCGGATCGGGACGGTGTCCGCGAAGTGCGCGATAGGACGCGAGAGAGGGCTGGAGGCGGCTGGACGGCGGCGTGTCGCGGGGCACGCCGTGGTGCAGCAGTATAAGACGACGTAAGCGATGCAGCGGCCTGGCCGGAGGGTGTGTGGCAGCGGTGACTGAGCGGCGGGAAGGGGAGAGCGCGGGCCCGCGGTTTCGAGCGCTCCTGGCGGGCGGGACCGTGGCGATGCCGGGGGTGTTCAGCGCGATCACGGCGCGGATGGCGGAGCGGGCGGGCTTCGAAGCGCTCTATCTGAGCGGCGCCGGAGTGACGAACAGCCTTACCGGCACGCCGGACATCGGGCTGCTGACGCTCACCGAGATGGCCGCGCAGGCGCGCTACGTCTGCCTCGCAACGCGCCTGCCCGTGATCGCGGACGCCGATACCGGCTACGGCGATGTGCACAATGTCGCGCGCGCCGTGGAGGAGCTGGAGCAGAGCGGGCTGGCCGGCATCCATCTGGAGGACCAGGTCGCGCCCAAGCGCTGCGGCCATCTGGACGGCAAGCAGGTGGCGCCGGCGGCCGAGATGGTCCGGAAGATCAGGGCGGCCGTCGCGGCGCGCGCGGATCCCGACTTTTTCATCATCGCCAGAACCGACGCGCGGGGCGTGAACGGGTTGCCGGACGCGATCGATCGGGCGAAGCGGTACGTCGATGCCGGCGCGGACGGCGTCTTCCCGGAATCTTTGCAGAGCGCCGCCGAGTTCGAGGAGTTCGCCCGTCATGTCCGCGCGCCGCTCCTGGCCAACATGACGGAGTTCGGCAAGACTCCCTTGCTTACGGTGGAGGAGTTTCGCGCGCTGGGATACGCCATGGTCATCTTCCCGATGACGGCGTTTCGCGTGATGATGAGGGCCGCGGAGTCGGCGTACGTGGAGCTGCGCCGGTCGGGATCGCAGGCAGCGCTGGTCGAGCGGATGCAGACTCGCGCCGAGCTCTACGAGGTGGTCGACTACGAGGCGTTCATCCGCCGAGACCGCGAGCTGGCGACTGAACCGACGGAGGAGGAGCGATGAGTACCGCCTACAGCCCTGGACTCGAGGGCGTGACTGCCGGGATTTCGGGCATCTCCGAAGTCGACGCGGAGCGCAACGAGCTGATCTACCGCGGGTACAACATCCACGACCTGGTGCAGCATTGCACGTTCGACGAGGTGGCCTATCTGCTGCTGTACGACCGCCTGCCGAGCCGCGGCGAGTACGACGCGTTCCTCGCGACGGTCGGCGACAACCGCGCTGTCCCGCCGGCGATCTACGACCTGTACCGGACCTTTCCGCGCGACGCGCACCCGATGGACACGCTGAAGGCCGCCGTCGCCGTCCTGGGAATGCACGACCCGGCCGCGGCGGACAACTCGCATGACGCGAACGTCGCGAAGGCGGTCCGGCTCTACGCGAAGATTCCAAACCTCGTTGTAAACGGCTACCGGATATCGCAGGGCCTGGAGCCGATCGCGCCGCCGCGCGCGGGCAGCCACAATGCGAGCTTCTTCCACATGATGGGCATCGAGGCGCCGTCCCAGGCGTTTCTGGAGGCGCTGAGCGTTACGCAGATCCTCTACGCGGAGCACGGATTCAATGCGTCCACGTTCGCAGCTCGCGTGACGGTCAGTACGCTGAGCGATCTTCATTCCGGGGTGGTCTCCGCGATCGGTACGCTGAAAGGTCCGCTGCACGGCGGCGCGAACGAGGCCGCCATGGCCATGCTGCTGGAGATCGGCTCGGCGGACCGCGCCGGGCAGTGGGTCCGCGACGCGCTGGCGCGCAAGGCCAAGATCATGGGCTTTGGCCATCGCGAGTACAAGAAGGGCGACGAGCGGGCCAAGATAGTGAAGCAATACGCGGTCGCGCTGGGCGAAAGCGCCGGCAACCGAAAGTGGGCCGAGATTTCGCAGATCGTCGAGGACGAGATGATGCGGGCGAAGGGCCTCTATCCCAACCTGGACTTCCCGGTATCCAGCCTCTACTACGTCATGGGCCTGCCCGTCCCGCTCTACACGCCCATCTTCGTGATGAGCCGGATCACCGGCTGGTGCGCGCACATCATCGAGCAGCTCGATAACAACCGGATCATCCGGCCGCACAGCGAGTACAACGGGCCGCGCGGCCTTTCGGTCGTGCCCCTCGGCGAGCGGCAGCAACTCTGACGGAGCCCGGCTATCCTGGTCACCCCAAGTATCCAGTATAACGCCATCGAGCGCGTGGCGCCGAATTGGCTCGAGAGCTTGCGCAAGGAAGACGCGTTCGATTCCTGCGCTCGGCGAGTCATCCACGTGCGGCCTCCTTTTGGGCATAGCAAGTCCCGGCGTGTTCGGGCGGAAAGCGATCGGCCTGGCGCCGATAGCTACGGCACGGGCGGGGGCGCATTGGTCGAATGCAGAACGGGGCTCTCCTGGACGCGGCGCTGGGCGTCCCGGTACTCCTCCGGCGAGATAGAGCCTCCGCTTTGCAGGTGGACGCGACCGTCGGCGGATGTTGGGGGAATGCTCAATCCGGCGCCGGACGCGGCGTCGTCGACGGAATGCCTGCTTACCGCCGTATTGGGATCGTCATCGGGGGCAGGAGTCGCGGTGCCGGCCGTATCTTGAGCAGTGCGAGTTTCGAGCTGGCCCGGCCCCGCCACCTGTGCGGGCGTCGCGTCCCGGGAGGCGTTCATACTGCCGGCGATGAGCCAGACGGCCAAAAAGGCCAGGACGGCGGCCGCCGCGAGCGTGGTGGCGAGGCCCTTGCTCATTCCCCACGTCGCGACGAACGGATCCGGATAGCCGGCGTGGTACGGTGCCTGCCCGAACGGCGCCGCGCCGGACGGAGCCCTGCTCTGCCGCGGACGCGCGCCGGCGGGTGCGCCGCGCT
>DATGJU010000546.1:0-4305 GCA_035295045.1 Chthonomonadaceae bacterium | reverse complement strand
GGCGGCGGAACAGATATTCGTGACGGAGGACACGCCGGCGGACGGCGAGACCTGCAATGCATGAAGGGTTCGAGACAGGCTCGCGCACCGAGCCGGCTATCGTTGTGCCGGAGATCGCGGACGAGGAGGACCGGGACGCGCTGCTGCACGTGGCGCGCGACGGCACGGAGACCCTCCGGGAAGCGCCGGACGGATGGCGCGCGGCGCGCGAGTCGCCGAGTATGCCGGAGGTGTTTCGCTCCATCGCGGTGCCGAGGGGCCACTGGCTGCGGCGGCTGCTTGCGTTCGCCGGGCCGGGCTATCTCGTCGCCGTCGGATATATGGATCCCGGAAACTGGGCGACCGACATTTCCGGCGGCGCGCTCTACAACTATCGCCTGCTTTCGGTGGTGCTGGCATCCAGTCTCATGGCGATGTTCCTGCAGGCGCTGGCCGCCAAGCTCGGCATCGTGACAGGCCGCGATCTGGCGCAGGCCTGCCATAATGCATATGGGCGGAAGACCTCCGCGCTCCTATGGATATCTGCGGAGATAGCAATAATCGCCTGCGATATCGCGGAAGTGATTGGAGCTGCCATTGCGCTGAATCTGCTGTTCCGCATTCCGATGGTGCTGGGCGTTATCCTGACGGGACTGGACGTGCTGCTGGTCCTGGCGCTCCAGCACAAGGGCTTCCGCTGGATCGAGACGCTGGTGATCACGCTCATTGCGACTATGATGGTGATCTTTTGCGCCGAAATCCTGTACGCGAAGCCGGATTGGTGGGGCGGCGGCGGCGTGATGTCCGGTTTTCTCATTCGCCCGGAGCTTGTGCGGGACCACGGGATGCTGTACATCGGCCTCGGCATCCTGGGCGCGACCGTGATGCCGCACAATCTCTACCTGCACTCGTCGATCGTCCAGACCCGTCGATTCGGCCTCTCGATCCGTCAACTGCGGGACGCGATCCGAATGGCGTGTATCGACTCGTCCGTTGCGCTCACGCTGGCGTTCTTCGTGAACGCCGCCATCCTGATCCTTGCCGCCGCCGCGTTCTACCGCACGGGACACCACGAGATCGGCGATATCCAGGGTGCCTACAAGCTTCTCACTCCACTGCTAGGCGCGTCGCTTGCGACACCGTTGTTCGCGATCGCGCTGCTGGCGTCCGGCCAGAACTCGACGCTTACCGGGACCATGGCCGGCCAAGTTGTGCTGGAGGGATTTACGCGGTTCCGGATAGCGCCATGGGCCCGTCGCATGATCTCGCGCGTGATCGCTATCGCACCTGCCATCGTCGCCGTTGCGTTTTACGGAGAGGCGGGCACGGGGCGGCTGCTCATCGGCAGCCAGGTGGTGCTCTCGGTTCAGTTGTCGTTCGCAGTCATTCCGCTGGTCCAGTTCACCAGCAGCCGCGCGAAGATGGGTCCCTTCGTTAACGGCACGCTGACGCGGCTGGCCGGCTGGACGACGGCGGCGGTGATCGCCGGGCTCAACGCCTACCTCGTCTATGTCACCGTGCGCCAGTGGTTTACCGGATGAGGGCGGCGTGCCGCTCCGGGACCGCGAGCGTTCGATCGAGCGAGGTTGCTCTAGTCAGGGCACGGAACTTTGCGTGCCGGGCCGCGGTTATAATCCATAGCACAGCGGCGCCGGTGCCGGCGAAAGATCGCCGGCGAACGGCCCGCGTGCCGAGATCTTGGGCGGAGGCGGTCACGCCAAGCGTCTAAAGACAGGCGGCCATTCGGGGCGAACGCAATAGCGCAAATCGGGTGCGAAGTAACGGTAGGGGAGACAAGTCAGATGACAAGTATCGCGCGCAGCCTCACCTGGCTCACAGTATGTGGCGTCGCAGCCGCGATCGGGCTGGCGCCTATGGCGGCGCAGGCGGGTCCGGCAGACAAGCAGCCGGCTGCCAAGCCCGCGCAGGAGACGGCGACGTTCGCCGCCGGCTGCTTCTGGAGCATGGAGGCGATCTTCAAACAGCTCAAGGGTGTCGCGAGCGCGACTCCGGGATACGCGGGCGGTAAGGCGCCGCATCCCTCCTATGAGCAGGTCGAGACAGGGACAACGGGTTACGCGGAGTCGCTCAATATCGTCTACGACCCGAAAGTCATCACGTACCGCGATCTGCTGGACGTGCTCCTCACCGTGCGCGATCCAACGTCGCTCAATCGGCAGGGCAACGACGAGGGACCACAGTACCGCTCGATCATCTTCTACCGGAACGACGAGCAGAAGAAGGAGGCGAAGGAGATGATCGCCAAGTTCAACGCCGCGCACGTCTGGCCCCGTCCCATCGTGACGGAGCTCCAGCCTTTTGCGCAGTTCTGGCGCGCGGAGAACTATCACATCGACTACTACAAGCTTCACCCGGACCAGGACTATTGCCGCTACGTGATCGCGCCGGAGATCGCGGAGTTTCGTGCGAAATTCAAGTCTAAGCTGAAGTAAGCGGCCCGCGATCTGTGCCGTCCGGCGCGATGCGGTGCGCGCCGAACTGGAGGATCGCGGCGGCCTTCGGCGTACGTACGGGCGTCAAGACCTCGGCGATGCCGCGTCGGAAGTCGAGATTCATCAGCAGTCCGACGCCCAGAAGCCGGCCGTTAGACGCCTGCAGGCCGACGAGCAGATGTCTAAGCTTCGGCGCGACGGTCACATACAGCTCGCGCATCTTCAGTTGCGACAGCACGATCCCAACTTCGGCGCAGGCCGGATCGATCGGCCGGTTCCCCATAACGTGGAGGTTCCGGCCGATCGTTTCGATGTGGTAGGCGTGGATCAGCGGTCCGAGCGTCTCGTTGACGAACCGGTGGATGTGCGACGGAACCGGCACGCCGCAGCCCAGCCACGTCCCGGTGAAGGCCACGTCCTGGAAGGCGATCTCGGCCAGAGTGGCGACTCGCAGGTAGGCAGCGAATCGCATCTCCCGACGCTTCGCGCGAAGCCCCGGAGTCTTGCGCGAAATCGCAGCAGGTATGGCGGGCGTGTGGATGCGGCAGCCGGCGCGCCGCCGCAGCGGCGAGAGGATCGCGTTCAGCTCGCCGGAGCGCTGCAGCGCCACGACGTGCGCCGGCCGCACCAGCTCAAACTCTGCGAGCAGCATGCGTAGAGCGCCAAATCCGCTGATATAGCCGCTCGTATCGAGCAGGAGCTGCCGGTCGCCCGCCAGGTCGGCAAGGTGCCTGATGGCAGCGGCGTGTTCCAGCTCGCGGCGGGCGGGCGAGATGGAGCCGATGAAGGCCAGGGCGTTCGGAGCCAGCTCCGCTACGGAGTCTATCGGTTCATCCGCGAAGGCTAGGCCCGCGCACGCCGGCGGGCCGATCTCGGACTGACCGGGGTCGGCATCCAGGATCGCGACGCGCCGGCCCGCTTGAGCCAGCCGGACCGCAAGCTGCCGCGTGAACGTGGTCTTGCCCACGTCCGTTCCGCCGAGCACCATCGTCGCACCGCCCGCCCCTTCGATCTCGGCCAGGGTTGCTTCCCATTCCCAGTACGGCTCTTCCGCGTCCATGCCTGGCAGCGGCGGTTCGTCGGCGCTCATTTTGCGCTCTGGGCGCGCGCCAGAAGGGCGGCGGCATCGATCGAGCCGGACATGGTCATCGAGCCGCGCTTCGTCGTGACGCTGGCAAGCGACATCGGCACGGGCACGCTGCGCAGGTCGACCGAGCTCTCGATGCGGCTCTTGAAGAAAGAGAGCACGCCGCCGGAAAGCGGAATGCCGGCGACTACGAGGCGGCGTGGGTCGATCTCGATGCGCGTGGAGTTTGCGGCGCGCACCGGCCCCGTGAGACGGAATGGCACGGCGACATTCAGCAAGGTCACTCGCTCGCCGGTCACGGTGACGCTGTTGTTATCGGCGAACGTCAGGCGGGTCTTGCGGATCGTCTCGCCGGCCGGCGCGGCTCCCGCCAGATAGCGGTCCAGGTTCGCGTCGCTTACAGTGATCTCGAATCGCGCGTCGCCGATCTTCCGCACCGTCCTCCGCTTCGTGTCGATCTCGACGTCCTTCAGCTCGACGTGCAGCGAGTCCATCAGCAGGCCGCTCGGAAACTGAACGTCGTCGCCGTCAATGGTCACGTCTGCGAACTTGCCGGCGACGGATCGCAGCGGCGCATTCTCGACATGGACGCGATACGCGCGGGCCGGCGCGATAGCCGCCGGAAGCGCCTCCCTTATCTTCCTCTCCGCCGTCCGGTTAATGACGCGACCGCACGCCGCGGCGCCGAGCGCGACGGCGCACGCGCCAGCAAGCAGGGCGGTCCTACGGATGGTATTGATTGACGGCATTGCGGGATTCTCCGGCGACGCGCGCGGTTGTGAATGA
>DATGJU010000545.1:0-14666 GCA_035295045.1 Chthonomonadaceae bacterium | reverse complement strand
GGTGTAGGGCAGGCGGCCGACCTGCGTCTGGCGGCCCGCGGGCGCAAGTCGCCAGCCGTTCGGTAGCGACATCGTCGCGTCGGGCTGCGTCTCTCGCTGGCGGCGCGCGGCGTGCGCCACTGCCTCCGCGTACGGCCGGTGCGTCATGGTCTCCCACAGCTCCCGGTTCAGCGCCTCTTCATCCGCCGGATCGTCCGCCTCGATCTGTCGCCCTTGCGCCTGCCCGTCCGCGCGACGCTCCTGCGGAGCCACGTCCGGCGCGGCCGCCGCCACGAGCGCCCGAGCGTGCGGCGGCTGGGCGGCGAGAGGCTGCTGGGGCTGGCTCGGAGCGACCTGAAGCGCCAGCAGTGCAGCCGCACATCCACACCATAGCTCCACGCGCATTACGCTGCTCCTAAAGGGTGCCGCCAGGCCTTGATTGATTTAGCCTTGGCACATAGGACCTATACCACGGTGCGGCGCATCGCACCGGCCCCGGGCGCCTGCGCCGCGCTCAGCGCAGTCCCAGCAGGTTGAGGCCGTGGTAGCACGCGGCTGCAACGGCGCCTGCAGCCGGCATAGTCAATATCCACGCGACCACCATGTTGATGGCGACCTGCCAACGGACCGCGGACGGGCGCTTCGCAATGCCCACGCCGAAAATGCTGCCGGAGATAACGTGCGTCGTACTCACGGCCATTTTGGTGAGCGTAGCGTACAGTATGACAACGCTTGCCGTGACCTCTGCCGCGAATCCGTGCACCGGCTCCAGCCGAATGATCCGATGGCCCATCGTCCTGATGATCCGCCAGCCGCCGACGGAGGTACCTGCCGCCATTGCGAGGGCGCAGGCGATCTTCACCCAGACCGGAATCTTGGCGGTCAGCACACTGTGGCCGCCAAAAGTCGCCAGCGCGAGCGTGATGATGCCCATGCTCTTCTGCGCGTCGTTGCTGCCGTGCATAAACGACATAAACGCCGACGAAAAGACCTGCATCGTGCGGAACAGCTTCCCGGTACTGCCCGCCGGCCGGTTACGGAACACAACGGTTACTGCAGCCATAATCACGAAGCCGATGACAAGACCGGCAAGCGGGGAACCCACGAGCGGCACCACGACCTTGCTGCGGACGCCCTCCCACAGGACGGAGTGGCTGCCTGAATGGGCCATCGCCGCGCCGATAAGTCCGCCAACGAGCGCATGCGACGAGCTGCTGGGGATGCCGAAGTACCAGGTGATGAGGTTCCACGCAATCGCGCCAAGGATTGCCGCGAGTACGACCGTTTGGGTGGCGCCCGTTACGAGGCCTTTCGCGATCGTCTCCGCAACTCCCGTAAATACGAGGGCGCCGGCGAAGTTCAGTGCTGCGGACATCACGATCGCCGTGCGCGGCGCCAGGACGCGTGTCGAAACGACAGTAGCAATTGCGTTCGCGGTATCGTGAAATCCATTGATGAAGTCGAATGCGAGCGCACATACTACGATCATTACCACAAGGGCCATTCAATCCACCTGCTTGCGGAATCGCCGTCCGGTTTTCATGCATTATAGCAGGCATCGCTCCCAAAAGGGTAGGCGCGCGGGGTATGATGACCGATGGCTCTAACCGTGGAGAAAGGCGCAGCAAGGAAGCCGCGCCCTGGAGGAACTGCCGGCACGATGATGTTTACAAACAAGAGCTCGCCGTCATTTTACGATATGCTGGAGGCCCAGGCAAGGGTCGCCCACGAGTCCGCGAAGGCGCTCGATAGCGCCGTGCTCGATTTCGGCAAAGTGCAGGACTACCTGGCGCAGCTAGACGCGCTCGAGCACGAGGGCGACCGGCTCACGCACGCTTTTATCAATAAGGTCAACACGCTGTTCATTACGCCGATGGACAAGGAGGACCTGCACGGCCTCTCCGACCGGCTCGACGATATCACAGACACGATCGAGCGCGCGGGCGGGCGAATAGGCGTCTATCGGCTGGCGGCGCCGCGCGCGGAGCTCAGTGGCCTGGTGACCATGCTGATGGGCATCACTAACGAAACGCACCGGCTGGTGGCCCTACTGCGCAACGGCGTGCAGCACCCGGAGCTTGAGGGGGTGATTGCGGGCATCCACGCGATGGAGAGCCGGACGGACAAGGCGTTCCGCCAGGCGCTCGCCTATCTTTTCGATGACGATTCGATCGACATCCGGCTCTTGATCCAGTGGAAGGAGATATACGAGTTGATCGAGAGCGCCGTCAACCGGTGCGAGAAGTTCGCAAGCTTTGTCGAGAGCCTGATGGTGAAGTACGCATAACAAAAAGCGCCCGTGCGGGCGCTTTTTGCTGATTGGTCTAAGCGGGCAGCAGCTCCAGGATGGTCCCCATCAATCCGTTGATGGCTTCCAGGTGGTGGTTGAGCTGCCGTGTGTTCCCCAACATTTCGCAGAGATCGGCCTCGCGAAGGTGCGCCGCGATATCGATCCACAGCGCCTCTACGCGTTCCGAGCTCCCGTGGATCAGATCGCCGCCACGCTCGCTTACGACCGCGACCATGTCTTCGATCATCTCCCGGATCATGTCTGCCGATGATGTAACCATTGCGACCTCCGTGTCGGTTTTCTATCTGGGTTACATTATCGGCAGGATAGTGGCGCGTCTCACGGTCAAGGGCGGACGAACAGAAAAAAAATTCGTTGGACGCAGTTCTACAGGTTGCCGGGTTTGAGCTCATCGCGAATCTCGACCTGCAGTCCGGACGCCTGCGCGCTAAGGTCTATCGAATTCGACGGTACGCGGAACCTCCCGGCGCCCCCATCTAAGATCGACGTGCCCTCTAGGGCATCCAGGGTAAGCACGATCTGCGCTTCATTCGTCACATTGTCCAGCTCCGCGCTCAGTCTATCCACATTGGTCAGCTCCTTCTCGTAGATTGACCCCGCCTGCATTTGCGCCTCGGAAATTGGCGGTGGGTTGTCGCGCGCATCCGCGGCGGCTACCGCCTCCCGGAAGCCGGCCGCGTCCGCCGAGAGCGGAACCACGCCGATATCGGTGCTCCGCGCCAGCGTGCGGCTCGTCCCGTTACCGGTCAGCGTGATCGAATCGGCCGTGATCGCGCCAACGTCGAACGACTGCCACACGCCGCCCGCCGCGACGAACCACCCCTCGTGGGTCTTGCGGTTCTCCAGCAGCGCGAGCGTGCGACCCTCCAGCGTTACCGAGCCGGTGTAGGCCAGGTCGGCAAACGGGTCGTCGGGCGCGGGAGCCGACGCCCCCGGCGTGGAGTCTTCTGCCGGCCTGCCGACTGGCGCCCCGACGCAGTCGGGACTCCCACCGAACAGATAGGCGCTCAGCGGCGGCCGTGCGCCCCGAACAGGAGCGCCCGGCATATTGTCCCGGCCGTTCGTCGCTGCGCCGTTGCCGGGCTTGCGGACCGCCGCGACAGGGCCGCCGGGCGCGCCGGGCCACGTAGAGATTGCGGCCCAAACGGTTAGCACGCCAAAGCCTGCGAGTACGGCGGCTGAGCGGATGCGCGAGCTGTCCACGGCGGTTGCCCTTCCTGAGATCGGCACGAAGACGGCGTAAAGCGAGCCGGCATGCGGCGGCGCGCTGATTTCCTATTTAGACGGTGTTCACGCCGAATCGGTTGCAGGCCGCCGGAAAATCGCGGCGCGAATGGCGCATAATGTGGCCACTACTTACTTGCTCAGATTCGGCCCCATAGATAAGCGGAGCTCCGACGGCATGACCGAACAGGTCGCACGACAATATTCGCTCTTTGCCCAACCGCAGGTCGATTACGATCCTGTTACCGAACCACTCGACCTGCCCGCCGACGACAACACTACCGAATCACTGCGTCGACTTCGGGCCGCCAACAAGCAGTACCGCGAACTTCCGTGGCCGCCGCCATTCGACTTCACCAGCCATAGGCTCCGATTGAGCGACGCGCGCGATCTTACGTGGCTCGATGACGAATCCGTTCACCTCGTCGTTACGTCGCCCCCGTACTGGACGCTCAAGCAGTACAGGGACAATAACACCGATCAAATGGGCGACATTGCGGACTACGAGACCTTCCTGGCGGAGCTGGACAAGGTTTGGGGCGAGTGCAAGCGCGTGCTCGTACCCGGAGGGCGCATCTGCTGCGTGGTGGGCGACGTATGCCTGCCGCGCAAGAAGTCCGGACGGCACCTTGTGATGCCGCTCCATGCCGATATCCAGGTCCGCGCGCGTCAAGTTGGCCTCGATTGCCTCACGCCGATCCTCTGGCATAAGATCGCCAACGGCGCGACGGAGACCGATGGTAACGGAGCCGGATTTTACGGCAAGCCGTACCAGCCGGGCGCGATAATCAAGAACGACTTAGAGTACATACTCTTTCTTCGCAAAGGGGACGGCTACCGCACCGCGACGCCGATGCAAAAAGCGCTCTCGATGCTCACGAAGGAGGAGATGCAGGCCTGGATGCGCTCCGTGTGGACGGACGTTCGCGGGGCTTCAACGCGCAATGGCCATCCCGCTCCTTTTCCTGTCGAACTCGCCGAACGGCTGGTTCGCATGTTCTCATTCGCGGGCGATACCGTTCTCGACCCGTTCGCCGGAACTGGCTCGACCTGCGTCGCGGCGCTTGTTGCGGGGCGAAACTCCATCGGGAGCGACATCGAATCGTCGTACCTCGAGGCGGCATACGAGCGACTCGCCGGAGAGCACTGTCGAACGCGCTTCGTTGGCGCAATTGGGAGCTCTTTGTGCCGTACCGGCTTCTAACCGAATTCGAGAGCCTGTTCCGAGGGCGCGCCTATCTGCATCGCAACTCGACGCAGGGCGACTTGCTATCGATCCAGCTATACGAAGATCTTGTGGCGTTGGGAAAGTCTGACAAGCTTCAGGCGCGCATTGCAAGCAAGGAGTGGGCGCTCAACGCTGGAAACCGGCGGCAGGGAGTCGCCGCGAGACGCGGAGACGGGACATTCGGCGAGATCGTCCCTGGCAACCTGCCCCAGGCGCCCGTCGGGTTTCGCGTCGCACGGGGCATAATTGCGACGGTCGAGATCGGCATTGAGGTGAAGATACTCGCAAAGGCGATGATCAAGCAGATTGACAGAGTGTGTTCCGACTTTGCGAAACAGGTGCAGCACTTTCGGCACGGATCCGACAATCCGATTTGCGTCGCCGTCGTAGTCGTAAATCAGGCGCCGCACACCGTCAGCTATGAGGGTGAACGGAGCTACCGGACCGACGGAAAGTCTCATCGGCACCCGGCGCAAGAGGCCGCGGAGGCCGAACGGCGCATTCGCGCCGCCATAGCGACCGTATATGACGAGCTGCTAATCCTCCACTATTCGGCGACCAACGAGGCTCCGTTCGATTTCGAGTGGGCGAACCTCGAAACCACTACGCGGGACTATGGCGCCGCGCTTGTCCGCATAAGCCGCGAATACGAACGGCGCTTTTAGGGCCGAGCGTGGCGGCTACGCCAGGATTTCACGTATAACCTCGCCGCTCACCTCGGTGAGGCGCATGTTGCGGCCGGAGTAACGGTACGTGAGCCGGGTGTGATCCAGGCCGAGCAAGTGCAGGATCGTAGCATTCAGGTCGAAAACGGTGCGGGGGTTCTCGCCGGCCTTGAAACCGATCTCGTCCGACTCGCCGAACGTCGTGCCGCCCTTCACGCCCGCCCCCGCGAGCCAGCAGGTGAAGACGTGCGGGTTGTGGTCCCGGCCGGAGCCGCCCTCCGTGAATGGCATGCGGCCGAACTCCGTGTGGAAGACAAGCAGCGTATCCTCGAACAGGCCGCGCTGCTTGAGGTCCCGGATAAGCCCCGCGATCGGCTTGTCGATCTCGCGTCCGCGCATCTCGTGGTTGTGGACGATGCCGTTGTGCGCATCCCAGCTCTGATCGAAGACGCCGCCTCCGCTGTAGAGCTGGACGAAGCGAACGCCGCGCTCTACCAGCCGCCGCGCGAGCAGACACTGCCGCCCGAACCCGGCCGTCTCCGGCGCGTCCAGACCGTAGAGCGCCTGCGTGGCCGCGCTCTCGCGAGCCACGTGCACCGCTTCGGTCGCCTCGCTCTGCATTCGGTAGGCAAGCTCGTAGGCGCGGATACGCGCCGCCATCTCCTGCTCGTCCGGATGGTCCCGCAAATACTCCTCGTTCAGCCTGTTGATGAAGCCGATCGCCTCCCGCTGCTGCGCCGGGGAGACGTCCTTCGGCGGCGTCAGGTTCAGGACCGGCAGGCCGGCGCTCCGGAACTGCACGCCCTGGTAGTTGGACGGCAGGAAGCCGCTCGACCAGTTGCCGGCGCCGCCGCCCACCAGCGAGCGCGGGTCGGTCATCACCACGAAGGCGGGCAGGTTCTGGTTCTCCGTACCCAGCCCGTAGGTCACCCACGAGCCCAGGCCGGGCCGCCCGCTCACGGTCGAGCCGGTGAGCATGTGGTAGACGGCCGGGACGTGGTTGTTGCTGTCCGACTTGATCGACCGCAGGAAGGCGATATCGTCAACGCAGCGCGCGATATTGGGCAGCAGGTCGGAGACGGGCAGGCCGCTCTTACCGTAGTTATGGAACGTCCACGGGCTCTTCATCAGCTTGCCCGGCGCGCTGCGGCCCATCGTATCGAACCCTGGCCTCCCCGCCACGGACTTGCCGTCCTGCCGGTCCAGCTCGACCTTCGGGTCGAACGTGTCCACGTGGCTGATGCCGCCGAACATGAAGAGCGAGATGACGCGCTTTGCTTTGCCGGCAAAATGGGAGGGCCGCGGACTCAGGGGATTGTGGCTTGTGGCTTGTGGTTCGCGGCCTGTTTCACCGGCACGGGCCTCATCTTGCGCAAGCAGGCTCAGCAGTGCCAGGCCGCCGATACCGCCTCCCGCGCTGGACAGGAACTCCCGGCGCGGCAGGATAAGCGGCTTGCACGAGCGGTTAGCTTCTAGGTTCACTGGAGGCGGTCCTCGCTAGATAGGCAGTCGGCAGCCGGCAGTCGGCGGCGGTTGGACGGAGCCGACCGATCGGACCGATCCGGCGAGGCCCACTGCCGGCGCGACCTCTCAAGCCATAAGCCGCAAATCACAGGCCACAAACCACAAGCCACGAACCCTTCACGGCGCATACACGAACTCGTTTGCATTAAAGAGCGCGTGGCACAGGTCGGTGAGCGGCTCGGGGCGGCCGGCGGCGGCGCGGCTGCGCAGGTAGTCGAGGCTGAGCGAAAGCTCGCGCGGCGATGGCTCGCGGCCGAACGCCAGGGCGTAGGCGCGGGCCACCTGCTTCGCGCGATCCGGGCCGGCCTCCTGCGCCACGCGCTGCGCGAAGAGGCCGGCCTGTCGTAGGATCAGCGGGTCGTTGAGCAGCGTCAGGGCCTGCGTCGGCGTCGTCGTCACGTTGCGCGAGGCGACCGTTGTCGTGATCTCCGGGCAGTCGAACACCTCCAGCTCCGGCAGCAGCAGCGACCGCTTCACCTTCACGTAGATGCTGCGGCGCCAGGTCGAGGGTCCGTCCACGCCATCGCGCCAGTTCGGCCCCTGGAATGTGTCGGCGCGCAGGCTGGCATCGACCGGCGGATAGACCGGCTCGCCGCCCATCTGCAGGTTGAGCGACCCGGCGATCGCCAGAATGCTGTCCCGGATCGGCTCCGCCTCCAGCCGCCGGGCCGGCATGCGCCACAGCAGTCGGTCCTCCGGATCGACGCGCTCGGCGTCCGGCCGGACCCTGTCGTCCTGCTGCCACGCCGCGGACATCAGGATCAGCTTGTGCAGCGGCTTGACGCGCCAGCCGCCCTCCATAAACGTGCACGCCAGCCAGTCCAGCAGCTCCGGGTTCGACGGCAGCTCGCCGCTGACGCCGAAGTTGCTCGGCGTTGTGACAAGCCCGCGGCCGAAGTGGTGCTGCCAGACGCGGTTGACGAAGACGCGCGCCGTGAGCGGGTTCTTCGGGCTGGCGATCCACTCGGCCAGGGCTTTGCGCCGGCCGGTCGAGCCGGGGAGCGCCGCGCTCGCGCCCAGGTCCACGCCGCCGCCCGGCAGCGAACAGATGAATCCCGGACGGACCACATCGCCCGGATGGCCGGCGTCGCCGCGGACGAGGATGTGCGCGTCGGGCCACGCGGCGCCGGCGTCCTCGACCACCTCCGCGTGCGGGAACGCGGCGCGTTTCGCTTCGAGCGGCTTCAGCTCGGAGAGATCGCGCGCCAGCGCTTGGGCGTCCGGCGCGCCCAGCGCCTTCGCGGTCTGCGCGTCGTCGGGATTGGCGACGCCCTTGAGCGTCGGCGCCAGCTTCGCTTTGGCCCGCAGGGCGGCCACGCGCTCACGGATCGGCTTCATCTGCGAGTCCAGCGCCTGCGCGGCTTTCCGCTCGTCCGGCGTGAGAAGCTCCACGTCGCGGCGCTGGCAGGGAGCGAAGCAGGCGGAGAGGCGGTAGTAGTCGCGCGTGGTGATCGGATCGTACTTGTGGTCGTGGCAGCGGGCGCAATTCAGCGTAAGGCCAAGCATCGCCTGCCCGGTCGTCGAGACGAGGTCGTCGAGCTGGTCGGCCCGGTTGCGCTCGTTCTCCATAACGATCTCTTTCGGCCCGACGGCGAGATAGCCGGTCGCGACCAGCGCGCGGTTGTCTCCCGGCGCGATCTCATCGCCCGCGATCTGTTCGCGCAGGAACTGGTCGAACGGCAGGTCGCGATTGAACGAGTCGATCACATAGTCGCGATAGCGCCACGCGTAGGGCCGGTCCCTATCGCCCTCGAAGCCGCCGCTGTCGGCGTAGCGCACCACGTCCAGCCAGTGCCGGCCCCACCGCTCGCCGTACCGCGGCGAAGCCAGCAGCCGGTCGACCACCGTATCCCAGGCGCGCGGCGAGCGATCGTGGACGAAGGCGTCGATCTCCTCGGGCGACGGCGGCAGTCCGATCAGGTCGAGGTATGCCCGCCGGATGAGGACCCGCCGCGGCGCCGGCGGAGAGAAGTCCAGCGCTCGCTCGCGCAGCCGCGCCAGCAGGAAGGCGTCGATCGGGTTCGGGGTTATGCGGCGTTCGGTATCTGGTGTCGGGTTTTTGACACTGGGTACGCCTTTCGGCCGTCGTTCGCTCTTGCTGGCTCCCGGCTTCTCCGTCCCCGTTAGTCGGAGCGCCGTTGTCCGATCTGCGTAATGTCGGGACAGAGTCGCGCCCGGCTGCTGGCCATCGATTGCCGATTGACCGCCTGTGTCCATCTGCCGAGCTACCGGCACGGCGGGCTTGATCGGCGGCTTGAACGACCACCATACCTGCGTGGCGGCGCTGTCGAGCGGCGCGGGCCACGGGGCGCCGGAGTCGATCCAATGCCGGAGGAGTGCGATCTCCGCGGGCGGCAGCTTGACGCCGGGCGGCATCTGCGGCCGGCGCTCGCCGGTCACCATCTTGATGAGCAGGCTCTGCGCCGCATTGCCGGGCGAGATCGCAGGACCCTTGACGCCGCCCTGCAGCGCCGTTTGCCGCGTGTGCAGGTCCAGTCCGGAGAGCTTGCGCCCGACGCCGTGACAGCCAAGACAACGCTCCTGGAGCAGCGGCGCCACGCGGATCGTGAACAGCCGGCCGTCCGGCTGCCGAGCGGGGCTCTGGGCGAGGGCGCAGGGCAGCTCGATGACCGAGAGCGCCGTCGCCATCACAATCCGGATCGCCACAATCGCCGTGAGTAGTCGCGGGGAGTCATTCAATCGCGCAAATCCTTGAGGACGGTCGGCCAGCGCCAGGCGGAGCCATTCACAGTCGGCAAATATCGGCATGGGGCGCGCTTGCCGGTAACGCTGCACGGCGCGGACCGCGCTCACGCTGGTTAGTGGCTCACAGCGAGCCATTTGTCGCACATTCTTTCACCGCGCGTCACGCCGCGCCGAAGCGGCATCCCTTGCAGAACGCCTTTTCACCTCATCACCTCATCACTTCCTGCTCGCCTTCGCCTTCTTCTCCTTCGGCGGCATCGCGCGGACGTACGCGAGCGATTCGGCGACCCAACTATCGAGCTTCGCCATGTCCGCGCGGAGCGCGCGCGGGACGACGGCGTACTCTCTCATCGGCCGGCCGGGCATCGGCTCGAATATGAGTCCGCGCTCGTCGGCCAGGAACTGCCGCCGCTTCTCCTCGCCCAGCCGGAGGATCATCTCCTCGCCGTGGACGCCCATGAACATGTTGCCGTTCACGAAACAGGCGGGGAAGCCGAACACTTTCTTCTGCTCCACGTCGGGCGCGTCCGGCACGGCGGCGGCGAAGCATCCCAGGACTTCGGGCGTGGCCTTCGGTACGTTCATAGGTCATCCTCCAGACGTAATGGCTTCATTCTACTCCATTATGCGCGGCCGCCCGATCCCTATTGACACGTATCGGAATCCGATGTATAATGCCAACCGATACTGGACATGGCGAAGAGGAGGGCGGGACCGTTGCATACTGAGAAGGAGCTGCTCAAAGGCAATACGCCGGCCCTCGTCCTCGCCGTGCTAAACGATGCGCCGCTGCACGGATACGGCATCGCTCGCGAGATCGAGCGGCGCACCGACAACGCGCTCAAGTGCAAGGAGGGAACGCTCTACCCGGCCCTGCACGCTCTGGAGCGGGACGGACACGTGACCGGCGAGTGGCAGCGGCGGCCGGAGGGCGGCGAACGCAAAGTATACGCGATCACGCCGGCCGGGCGCGCGGAGCTGGAGCGGCGCGTTCAGACCTGGAAGAAATTTGCGGCGGCGATCGGCCGCGCGCTGGAGGGCGATCCCGATGGCGGAGCACGCACCCCTGAGGTTCGAAGTCGAAGAGGGCGGCGCGCCGCCGCAACTGCAGGTCCCGCGTAGCGCGGCCGCGCTTGCCTCGGACGTGCTCGACGCGCGAGTCGAGGACTACCTCGATCATATCGTTGCGCCCATGGTCGGCCTGGTGCCGTACGAGACGCGGCAGGAGATCCGCCGCGATAGTCTGGCGCACACCCGGCAGCTGATCGCCGCGCACGAGGAGCTCGGCAGCGACCGTGCGGAGGCGACAGTGGCCGCGCTCCGCCAGTTCGGGTCCCCCACGGAAGTCGCGCGCCGCTGGCTGGACGAGCTGCAGCTAACGCCATCGGACCCGCTCTGCGCGGCGCCGGCCGCGCGTCGAATCCCACGCTCCTTCAAGCCAATCGCGTGCGCACTCGGAGCGAGCATCCTGACCTGGGTGATTGCCGGTGTAGCCCTGGACAACTATCTGAACGGCGGCGTCGCGACCGGCATTTTTCTCGCAATTGGCGCCAGCCTGCCGGCGGTCGTGGCCTTTCTAACAGGCCGCCGTCATGCCCTGGATAGGCCCGTCGTCGGAACGCTCTTGGCGCAGGCGGTAACTCTCCCGTTGTGGCCGCTTCCGGCAATGTGGCTGCTGCAGATTTTCCACCACGTCACGTCGGATTTCACCGCCGCGGCGATCGCTGGCGCCGTGTCGTTCGCGGCGCTGGCGCCCACCGGCTGCCTGGCGGCGCGCCTCGGCGCCTGGTCGCGCACGCGGCGGCGTGGCAGGCGGCGGGTGATCGCCGGTTGAGAACGACCTCGAAGCAGCAGCCAATTAGAGCGTCGAAAGGCCCCTCCGCATCGTGCTGCGGAGGGGCCGTCGGCTGTGCGGTCACGCGCGTTGTTTAGTGAATGGCGATTATGTCGTTGATAAGGTTTGGCGTGAGGACTCTGGCCTCGCTGGTGTACAGCGTGCCGTCCGGGCCGACGATCGAGGAGTATACGGTTGTAGCCGAGTCGGCTGTGGGAAGGCGGTTCCACTTGACGGCTCCCGTCATCCCGTCGACGGCTTCGATGCCATTGAAACTCGGATTCACCGGGACAAACAGGTAGGCGGTCCCATCCGAAGCGGCGCTGGACAGTAGCGTATTCGCGACCGACCACCGAACAGCGCCCGTTGCGCCATCGTGGCACGTGGAACCCTGGTCCCCGATGCCGTTGGCGCACACGGCTCCATCCGCCAGCACAACGAGGGGCCCGTTATACGCAACGTTCTGACTGTTGGCCTGCTGCCAACGGACAGTGCCTGTCGCCGGGTCCAGTGCAGTAAGACTACCGCCGGAGGACACGCTGCCGCCACCCGTGATCGCATACACGGTCCCTCCGGGCGCCACTGCAACGTATCCGGCGCTGCCGCCCGACTTCCACAGAATGGCGCCGGTCTGCGGGTTTAGCGCGACCACTCCGTTGGAGAAAGTTCCGACGTATATCGTTCCGTCGAGTCCGAGGGCAGGCTCTGTAACGACCGAACTAAATAGTGCCCCCGATGGCGCTGAGACAGTAGTCCGCCAAATCTCCGCCCCAGTAGCCGGATCGATCGACAGCACGTCCGTGTCGTCCTTGAAAAACAGCGCGCCGGCCGGCGAAATGGTCGCGTGGCTAACGCCAAAGTGAGATGGCACGGACCACCTGACGTCGCCGGAGGCGCCGTCGAGGGCAATCAGATGAAAGTCGGTGCTTGTGGACTGCTCTTCCAGAGTGTACACGGTTCCGTCCGGCCCGATCCCCTCGATCGTCTCCGCGAATTCGAATCCGGTGTGCGACCACTTCACCGTTCCATCGGAAAGAAGCGCGTAGACTCCCACGGTCATTCCCATATTGGCCCTGAACACGAACGATCCATCCTGCGACAGGAGCATGTTCGAATTGTCCCCGAACTGATTTACCGCGAGGCCCGTTATTCCTGTTGGAGCGATCCTGAACTTGAAGTCGCCGGGACCACTCGGACCGAGCCCGCGGAACGACTTCTGCGCATCGCCGCCATACTGCGTCCAGCCGGCGCCGCCGCCGACCATGACGGTCGCCTGCGTGAGCTTGCCGGACTCCGTCTCGGTCGCCGTCAGGGTGGTCGATCCCAGACCCGCCGCGGAAAGCGAGGCGGAATCGCCGGTCGGCGCGATGGTTGCCACGGCGTCGTTGCCACTCTTCCAGGTCCACTTTGTCGGGTCGGTGAGCACCACTTCGCCGGCATCGTCCACCGCGGTCGCGATCAGATCCTGCTTCTGGCCGGGCGTGAGGCTGAACACGACCGGGGGATCGTCGCGCGTGGTGGCGACCGAGCGTGCGCCGGCCGCGGCGTGCGCTGCCACCGCGCGGGCCCGCTGCGACAGGCGAATTGCGGTGATGGTGCTGCCCAGCGTGAGGTTGACGGCGGTCGGCTGCGACTTGAGCACACTGACCGCCGTCGTGCCGGTCGATTGGGCGACTCCGCTGGCATCGGCATTCGGGAACGCGGTGGCCGTTACCGTGACGGTCCCGGTCGGCACGTTGGTGATGGTGGTGTTCGTGCTGTTGACGCCGGACGGCGGCCGCGGAATCGTCGCCGTATTAGCGCGATTGCCGTTCTGGGTAACCGTCACCAGAATGCTCTGGCTCGCGGCAGGTATCAGCTTTCCCGTGGACCTCTGCGGCCAGCTAATTCCGATGGCAAGCGATCCGCGATCCTGCGCGCCGCCGGATGGCGAAAGCGCGGAGGTCTTGGCGCTGCCCCCGCCGCATCCGGCCAGCAGCAGCGCCAAAAGGCCAAGCGCCGCCGTTTTGAGTTTCATAGTGTGCTCCATTAGTTGATCCCCACGTTCAGCGTCCCCGAAACGACGTTCACGAAACCCTTAACGGTGTCCTGGCCAGGCGTCAGGTCGGAGAGCGACGGGAGGTTGGGTATAAGCGACTTGGTGGTGAGGTTGGCGGTGTATCCGGCCTGTTTGCCCTGGGTCACGCCGATAAAGTAGGAGGATTGGTCCGCGTTTACGCCGATCGTCAGGAGCGGTGAGTTCGAGGTAAGCGTCACCGCGCGCGCATCGTTGACGTTCACCGGCTGATACTTGAATGAGGGAAACGTCAGGGCCTGCGTGGCGGCCCATTGCGCGGGAGGTCCGGATCCCGCCATTAGCTGCCAGATGCTGTCCGCGAACGAGATCATCCGGCTGACGTACACTTTGTAAACCACGCTGGCCGACACGCTCGCGGCCTCCAGGAAGGCTTTGAGCGGGGGGCATTTCTTCTCGGCCACCTGGAGGATCAGCTCCGCCATGCCGGCCGCGGAGAAGTCCAGTCCGCCGGTGCTGCTCGTCACCAGGAAGACCTTGATCGGCGTGTGCGTCGTGACCGGGATATCGACCGCAGGGTCTCCGGTCTTTCGATTCACACCGGCGATCTGGACGTAAAAGTTGGAAACCTGTCCGGGCATCACGCTCGCAATCACGGCCAGCAGCTTGATACCGACGGAGATGGCCAGATCGCTGGCCTCTGCCGCCGCGAGTACCTCCAACTGCCCGGAAGCGAGCGCAATGATCTGGACCACGCTCATTCCGATCGTGTAGAACATGGAGAGGAAGTTGGAGCTACTGGAGTTGGTGGCCGCGGACAGGAACCTCTGAACCTCGAGCTGCACGATGATCGTCTGTGCCGGGGTAAGGCTGGCCCAATTCACCGAGAACTGATCGAAGTGCAGATGAGGCATCTGATCTCGCCCGATCGCAGCCCGTGCGGCGCTGCCGGCGCGGGACGTTACCGCATCCGGCGCCACGGCCATGAACGTATCGTGCAGCGTCTGCGCGAAATCGCTCATCAGGCCCGGCGCGGGGCCCTGGGCGAGCATGCCGTCGAGCGCGTCCATCGGAAGCTTGCCGCCGCTGGTCGCGGGCGCCGTTCCGGCCAAGACGTTCGTCAGCGAGTTCGGGTTGTCCGGCCCCGCGAAGAGGTCCGCGGCGGCTCCGGCGAACGCGGC
>DATGJU010000544.1:0-8400 GCA_035295045.1 Chthonomonadaceae bacterium | reverse complement strand
ACATCGACATGGCGTCGGACGGTCAAAGGCATCCGCAGGTCGCGCTCGGGAAGGGCTCGATCAACTGGGTGAAGGCGTTCAGGGCCGCGCGGACCGGCGGAGTCAAGAACTACTTCGTCGAGCAGAGCTGGGACCTGACGCAGCAGAGCGTCGCCTACCTGAAGAAGCTCAGGGTCTAGCGCACCTGTGGACCGGGCGAACGACGCGAGCCTGCCTCCTGAGCGAGCCCGGAGCCTCCTGATCGAGCCGGTGCGCGACTACTCGGCACCGGCCTTCACCAGTGCGTCAACGATCGCCGCATCGGCGATGAGCTCCGCATAGAGCAGCGGCGACATGCCGGTACGCCGCCTCTCTGTAACGCGCGCGCCGTTCTCGATCAGCAGCTCGACGATCCGCAGGTCGCCGGCCCGGATTGCGAGGTTGAGCAGCGTCCCGCCATCGGGCTCCGGCCGATTCGCGCTCTTGCCGCGTTCCAGGCGCTGCCTGACGGCCTCGACGTCGTGCAGGAAGACGGCATCCTCGATTCCGAGCGTAAACCCCTCCGTTTGCAGAGCGGCCGCCATCTCCCGGTCCTTGGCCAGCGCCGCGTAGGTCAGAAGCGTCCATCCATAATGATCTCGCTCCCGGCGGTCCAGGCCCATTGACTCCAGCCAGGCGAGTATCGCCGCGCCGGAATCCGAATGCACCGGCCCGATACCGGGATAGAGCGCACGCTCCGCGGCCACGCCGAAGAGCGTCTGGCCGCGGCGATTGCGGTGCTTCAGGTTCGCGTCGTAGTGAGCGAGCAGCTTCAGCGCTTCGAGGTCATCCACACAGCGCATGAGCGCAGTATTGCCGTCGCGGTCGGCGCGAGTGACGTCCGCGCCGCGGTCGAGCAGCATCCGCGCCACGTCAGGCCGCGGACGGAAATTCTGGGCGAGTCGCGAGTATGAGTCCAGTGCTGCCATGAGCGGCGTCACACCGTCTTCTCCCGCGTGGTTCACGTCCGCTCCGGATTCGAGCAGGAACCGGACGACGGACGATGAACCGGCCGCAATCGCCCACTGAAGCACCGTGGTAGTCCCTGTACGGAACCGCTCGTGGTACTGAACTGTGGAATCGATCCTGGCGCCTGCGTGAACCAGATCGTGGACGATCTCAAGCCGCCTGGAATCACGGGGATCGCCGGTGAAGTTCTCGAAGGCCGCAGGAAGACTGTAGACGCGCCTTCCCGCGACGGCCATCACCAGTGGAGTCAGACCGTCGCCTTCCGCGTCGTTTGGGTCGGCGCCCTTCTTCAATAGCTCACGCACGACTTCGGAGAAGCCCGACTCCGCCGCCGCCATCAGCGGCGTCTCGCCGTAGCCTCCGCGGTCGCGAAGGCCGGATCCGATGCGAGCGAGCTCCACCGCCCCGCGCTCGTCGCCACGCCGAATTGCATCCAGCACGCCACGGCGCGCGCCGTGCCGCACCAGTTTCGCCTCTAACACGGGGTCGCGCTGCCCTGCCACGAACGCGAGCGCGCTGCGCCCCTTGGCAGCCGCGGCCGAGGCGCCGAGGTCGAGCAGGCACGCGGCGATACTGGGCTGTCCACACCAAAGGGCGGTGAGCAGAGCAGTCCATCCCACGTTGTCCGTCGCGTCCAGTCGCGCGCCTCCGTGAACGAGGTCGCGCGCGAGGGCTGCATGGCGGCCGAAAGAGTCGTCGCCGAACGAATCGCGCCCGATTGCCCAGCGCGCGGCCCAAATGAGCGCAGTCCAACCGTATCGGTCCCGCGCATTTGGATCGGCGCCGAGAGCGAGCAGCGCCTCAATGCGCTCCGGCCCGCCGCCTGGGCTGGCCGCCTCGATCATCAGCGCCGTTCTGCCGTCCGGGTCCCTGGCGTTAATATCCGCGCCCGCGCAGACTAACTGCTGCACGACGTCGAAGTGACGATAGTCCGCGGCACACATCAGCGCCGTGCGGCCGTGCTGGTCGCGCAGCTCGAGCGCCGCGCCCTGGCTGAGGAGCGTCTGCACGATCTCCTTGTCGCCGCGCGCCGCGGCGGCGGACAGCGCGGTCGCTCCGTCGCCGCCCCGCGCGTCTACGTCCGCCCCGGCTGCGAGCAGCGATTGGACGGCGGCCAGGTCGCCGAGCGCCGCCGCTTCCGGCAGGCCGATTCGCGCTCCGTGACGGCGGAGCAAGCCGGCAAGCTCGGGATCGTTGTACTGCAGCGCCCACTGGATCGCCGACTTGCCGTGGCTGTCCCGCGCGTTAGCGCTCGCACCCTGGTCGAGGAGCGCGACGGCGCGTGACGCGTTGTGGTTCCGAACCGCATAGATGAAAAGGCGATCCAGGGCCCTCTTCGTCGCTACGGATTGCTGCGCCTGCGCCGAGGACTGCACAGCGACAAGAAGCAAACAGCCGAGCGGAACGAGGGTGAAGAGGCGAGGGGCCTTGCGGCGGGACTGTTGGGTCACACTATGCTCCCCTGGACGCGGGCGCCTCGGGCCTCGTAGTTGACAGCTTGTAGCTGCCGGACATTCGTCGGTGTCTGGCAGTGCCGGCCCTCCCGGAAGTCGCCGCAATTGTCCGATCCAGACCTCTATCTTAGACGAAGCCGGCGGCGAAGGCGTTACCGCAGTCCGAGATCAGGTCAAGTGGACTGGACGAATTTGTCGGACGGCCTCGTGGGAGGCTCTGCGGCCGGCCGGGGGACCAGGCGGGATCTGGTTGGCCTACTGACACCGGGGCAGGCAGGAATCGGGGCGCGGCGGGCGAATGGACCGGACGTTTGTGACATAGGAGGCAGCGTTGAAATACTTCATCATGACCGACCTGGAAGGGCCGGCAGGCGTGAACCGGTGGGTACAGACGCGCGAGGGCGAAACGCCGGAAAAGCGTGCCGCCATGCGGCTGCTCACGGCGGAGGTCAATGCCGCCGCGGACGGCCTGTTCGACGCCGACCCCGACGCGGACGTTCTGGTCTATGATGGACACGGAACCGGAGGCATCGTGTTCGAGGAGCTCGACCCGCGGGTCCGCGTCATCATGCACGGGGCCGGAATGAAGCTGCCCTGCCATCTCGACTCCTCTTTCGACGCGCTTCTGTTCGTCGGCCAGCACGCGATGGCGGATACGCCGAACGCGCCGCTCTGCCATACCTACTCTTCGCGGCGGATCGAGTTCTACCGTCTGAACGGCGCGCTGATCGGGGAGATCGGCTGCCTGGCCGCGATCGTCGGCGAAATGGGCGTACCGACGATCTTCCTGGCCGGCGACGACAGGGCCTGCGCGGAGGCCTCCGCGTTCGTGCCCGGAATTGCGACCGTCGCGACAAAGCAGGGCCTTGGAATCGAGCTGGCCCTCCATCTGCCCGCGCCGCGCGCCTGCGCGGACATTCGCGCCGGGACCGCGAGGGCCGTCCAGCTCCTGCCGGCCATCTCTCCGGTCCGGCTGCCGGAGCCGTACGAGCTGGAAATCCGCGTCCAGCAGGGCGCCTCGATCGACGGCTACGTTCGCGCCGGCATGAAGGCCATCGACGAGCGAACGGTCGTGCGGAGCGGCCCCGGTATTCTGCCCCTCTTTCCATGACCGACGCTCAATGATCCGGCGCTCCCTGGCGACCCCATCCCCTGGCCGAGGGTCCATCGGGCCAATACGATCCCGTCAAGTTCTGATTCGGTTGTCAGAATAGCTACCATCGCGCGTCTGGCTGCACGGGGACAACGCCAAAGACTCCGACCGTTGCCGGAGCGGCACGATAATGTGAGCCGGCCCATTTCGTCGCCGCGAGATAGCGGGCCTCCTCAGTAGGCTCCTCGGCTCGGCGCACGAGACGGTTAAAAAAGCGCGAGGTCTACCAGGCCAAGCGCCTGCCGCCGCGGTCACAGGCTTAACCGTATTAAGAGCTGACTCTGCCGCAGGGAACGACAATATTGACCGGACATTCCGCCCAGAACGACGAAATCCTGCTGGGAGTAATAGTCGTATAGAAGACATGTCGTCAACCTGCCGGCCGGCCATCATCTCGCGCTATCGGAACTACGATCCGCCATTTGACGTCTCGCGCACCGTGGAGATTCTGCTGGGCTACGTTCCGGAAGGGTACCTCGGCGGCCTGAAGCACGTCGAGCTGACCAACTCGACGGCGACGCGTCACCTGCGGCGCGGCAAAACCTGGTCGCGCGGTAAGAAGGTCCGCCTGTCCCGGTGCAGTGGCTTCTACCTAGGCGATCACATCCAGCTCCTGGTCGACAATTTGCTGCCGCGGCGGCCGGGATGGCAATTCCGGTTCTTGTTCGTCCGCGGGGCCTGGATCGCGAGGGTGCTGTACCATGAGATCGGGCACCACATTCATCGGACCAAGCTTCCTGTCTACGAGGAGCGCGAGGATGTCGCGGATCGTTGGCGGGACTACCTGCTGCGAGTGTTCATACGTCGTCGCTTCTGGTACCTTCGGCCGATCGGTAAGCCACTCGGCGCGCTCATGCGAGCATACAGCCGTTGGCGCTGGCCGGATTAGATTTTGATTCACAGCGACGTGCTCCACAGCGCCTGCAGCGATTGGAAGTTCAGGCACTTGACGTGGCCGTCGCCGCGGAGCGTGTTAAAGCGGCGCTGGAAGAGCGCGGGGTTGTTCTTGGACCAGTTCGCGACGCCGATCGAGCGGTCGTCCGGGCCGGCGCCGTGCCAGATGCCGGAGCCCTCCATGTACAGGTTGAGTGTGGCGGGCGTGGCGAACGCGGCCTCGTTACGGCCGCGGACGGCGATCTCCGTGCGGTAGAGATAGCTGGTCCCGTGCTTGGCGAAGCACGTCGGGAGGCAGTCCAGCTCCAGGCCTGTGAAGTCCTCCATCACGATGCCTGTGTCGGACGGGCAGTGGAACAGCTCGCGGCTCTTCTCGTAGGGCATGAGCACGTCGTGCAGCCAGGGAAGCGCCGGTATCTGCGCCTGGAAGGCAGGGAAGGCACTCCAGATTTGGGGCGTGTCGCGGTCCGCGGGATCGACCGCATAGGGATAGTAGCCGTCGTAGTCCTGCGCGTACATTCCGAAGGCCAGTCCGTGCTGCCGCATGTTCGAGAGGCAGGCGGTTTCGCGGGCCTTGCCGCGGACGGCAGCGAGCACCGGAAAGACCATCGCCGCCACCAGCGCGATGATCCCGATAACGACGAGCAGCTCGACCAGCGTGAATCCTCGTCTGGACATCATAAACTCCTACCGCTTCAGCTTCACCAGAATTGTCTTGATCTCATACGGATGCAGATCGAACTGGACGCCGTTCCGCGTAACCGTACGCTGCCTGCCGGGACGCGAGAGCAGGTCCGAGTCCCACGCGCCTTCCACCCGTGTGTTCAGCGCGATCCGCACGCCGGACGTCGCGACGCCGGCGGCCTCGTATACCCGTATCAGTGTCGTTCCGGCCGGGCCAGGCGCGCACGCCGTCAGCACGACGTTGCGCCGCGAGATCGTCAGCAGGCCCCACTGCGCCGGAAACGCGCCATTGTGCGGCGCGGCCTTGCGGGCGATCAGCGGGCAGTTGAATTCGAGGCCGGCGCGATATACTTCGGCCGCGCGCCAGTCGCCGCCGTGCGGCACAAGTGCGTAGTGAAAGGCGAGGGGCCGGCCCAGCTCGTAGCCGCTCTCCGAGGTCATGCCGGGCTCGTAGCCGCCCCCGAATCCATAACCGCCGATACTGTGCGACCGCATCAGCGAAAGGATGAGCGTGTTGCCGGAGGCGAGGTTGCCCGGCTCGCCTGTATTGAGCAGCGCGACGCCGTGCCTGCCGTCGCCGTAGTCCACCCAGTCCTGCGCCGGGAATTCGATGCCGTTGGGCCGGACGACGGAGCCGAACGGCATAGACTGCGTGTAAGTGCCGTCCGCGACCGCTGTCGGGAATAGCGCCTGGTATCGGACGAGCTTCTCCCTGTTGACGATCTCGGTGGTCACCTCGACCCGTCCCACGCCCTTCACCAGCCGGATGCGCGTCGCGTACGTCCCGCTGCCCATCGGGTGCGTGACCACCATCTCGGAGAACACCGGCCCGCTCTCCGTGCTCGCTCCGGAGCGATCGGCGACCGAGCTCAGCAGCGCGGTCTCGCCTGTTGGGACGGGCTGAAGCGTCGTTCCCGCGATGTAGCTGCCGCCGTCCAATCCGTGGTAGAGCTCCCAGAGGTCGCCTTTGTCCTCCTGCCGCGCCACCACGTTCGCCGGCCCCGAGATCGCCTCCCATCCGTCGGCTTTGTGGATAAGGCTTGTGATCGCGCCGGTCCTGTTGTCTACCGTCACGCGGTATGCGTCGTTTTCAATGGTCTGGCCGCGATTGAGCGCCGGCCGCGCGCCTCGCTCGGGCTTGGCCAGAACGTGGTAGACCGCGAATCCGACCGCCGGCACGTCGCGCGCGAGGATCGCGATTCGTGCGTGCTTGATGCCTCCGCCCTGGTACGCCTCCGCGCCGAATTCGATCTGCGAGGGCGCCACCGCGCCGCCCGGCCCGACGACCTCGATGTCGTACACATCCTGCGCGGCGAAACCGACCTCGACCTCGGCAATGTCCGTCCGCGGCCAGCCAAGCGGGTTGAACACGATGATCGGGTCGCCGTCGCCGGCCGTGTCGATCTTCGCCGCGATCACGTCCCAACTCGCGTCCGTCATCTCGGCGGCCAGCCTGGTCGCGAAGTCGTAGCCGCGCCGAACGTCCTCGTACACGTGGTCGGTCATCACGCCGGAGGCCAGGTCGTGCGTCTGGTTGAACAGCACCGGCTCCCAGGCGCGCCAGAGCGTCGTCTCGTCCGAAGGCGTGCCCGCGAGCGCGGCCAGCGCCCGCAGCTTCTCCGCCGTCAGGAGGTCGCGCTCGATCTCGCGCGTCGTCTGCTTCAGCTCGGCGCGGCTGCTGTAGGTGCCAGGGAAGATCGGGTTGAAATCGCCGGTCAGAGTCGGCGTGTTCGCGCGCTTCGCGACGACCGCGGCGAATTCGGAGGGCGTGGAGTACCGGATCGTGAACGGGCGGTCGGGCCGCGCGTTGAACGAATCCACCAGCGGCGGAACATACGGCTCTGGCTCCGACACGTCGACGCCAGACAGGCCGAACCGTTCCGGCCCGTTCACGTGCTTCCGCAGCGCGTTGTACCGGGCACGGAAGAAGGCGTCGAAGCCCTTCTCGTCTGCGGGCGGACCGTAGAACAGCCCGTAGAAGCCGGCGGCCCAGAACGCCGGAATGGTCGTTCCGTCAATTCCGCGCCAGTTGAACTCGGTCGGCAGATCGTCGTTAGGCACGCCGCGGCAGAACCAGAAGGACTTGAAGCCGGCCTGCGCCAGGATCTGCGGCATCTGCGGATGGTGGCCGAACGTATCGACCATCCAGGCCGCAGTGACGTCGACGCCCAGCGCATCCTTGAAGTACCGCTTGCCGTACTGTATCTGGCGAACAAACAGCTCGCCGCCGGGCTTCACGTCGTCCGGCATCACGTCCATGCCGCCAACCATCTCCAGCCGCCCATCGGCCACAAACTTACGAAACTCGGCTGCGCGCTCCGGATATCGCTCCAGAAACGGCTTGACGTAGGCCGCCTGGTCCAGAGTGAACTTGAACTTCGGGTATCGCTCGAGGAGCGAGAGCGCCTGCAGGATGTGGGGCAGCCCCATCTGCAGATACTCTTCGCGGGTCTTGAATACCGCTCCCTCCCAGTGCGTGTGCGGCACGTAGTAGAGAGTCTCGCCGCTCGGAGCAGGGGCGTTCGGCGTTGCCTGCTTCGCCTGCTGAGGCGCGGCGGGGCCGGCCACGAGGAGCAGAGCGGCCGGCGCGGCAGCGAACCGTAGAATCTTGGCAGACACAGTCACTTGGCTTGATCCTATCCAGCGGAGCGGGACGCGCGCCGCTACCCGCGCCCAACGGGCGCGGACCGCCGAGCCGCTACGGGGTCAATGCCTCTCGCCCGGCACTTGGCTTCGAATCTCAGATCGGTCGTGTCCAGCGCGGGCTGAATCGCGGCGACAGAGCTAATTCCGAGCAGCGTCTCCTGGGTGTCTCCGCTGGCGCGGATCACGAGGTCCTGCTGACCGTAGCCGACGCCGACGGACATATCGAGTTCCGGCACCTGCCAGTGGAAGTAGAAGAGCGTCATGCTGCCGTCGTGAAAGAGGCCTTGACCCGTCATCCACGAAGTACCGTAGAGCATCGAGATCTGGACGATCTCCTGCCTGCCGTCTTCGTAGACGATTCGCCGGGCGCCGTTCCGCGAATCACACGAGATGATCTCGTCCAGGCTGAGGAAGGAGAGGCGTGCGGGCCTGAAAGCCTCGTCGAGGTGGAACACCTCGATACAGCCGAGATGTGTCGCGGATGCGTTGCGGAGGAGCCCCATCATGTGGGGTTCGTTGCGATTGAGCTTACTCGGATCGCGCCCCTGCCAGAGCGCGCAGGGTTGAGCGCGATGCGGACTC
>DATGJU010000543.1:0-6899 GCA_035295045.1 Chthonomonadaceae bacterium | reverse complement strand
GACGGTTCCGGCGCACATTGTACCGATTGCAGGCCACACGCGTGTCGCGCCCTTTGCCTGGCGGCCGTCGCTGCCGGGCGTCTTGAGATTGTAGCAATGAATTTGGTATACTCCCGCGGACGGGCCTAGATTAGCGAGGCGTCGAAAATTTATGAAAAGTCATCGAATGCGTGCGCCCGGCCCCAGTTTCTAATAGCGTCCGGCCGCAATCCGCACGCGAGGGACGCGTTGTGCATGGTCCCGCTGGAACGTAGTGCGTAACAACTGTACTCCGATCGTCGCAGTGGTTTAGCCGCCCGCTTCGACGCCGCACACGATGCCGGCCCCGCCGATCCGTCGGCGGGCACGCCGATGTAGGAGAAACGATGGTCCCTCGAGCCGTTGTAATCCGGTACTCACTTGTGGCAATCTTGATCGGCTGTCTCGCGCTTCCGGCGGCCGCGCAGACCCCGCAGGCGCTGGCGCCGGCCGCTTCGAATCTCACCGACTACCGGACCGTGGAAACCGCGATCACCGCCAAGATCGCGCCGGTCAGGGCAGCCGTTGCCGGGCAGCCTGGCTACCTCGGAATCGTGGCCGCGGCGGACAAGCTGCGCAGACTGGTGGTAGCCGAAGTCGAGGCCGGCTCCCCGGCGGCAAAGGCGGGCCTGCAGACCGGCGACGTGATCGTCAGGGCCAGCGGGCGGGCGTTCCATACCGACGACGAGCTGCGCGAATGGCTGCGGTCGCAGGCTCCGGGCGCGACGGTCAAGCTGGATGTCGAGCGAAAGAGCCGGCCGGTCGGCATTGTGGCGACGCTGGGCGCGACGAGCCGGCCGCGTCGCCTTGCCGAGGAGCGCGCCGTTCTCGGCCTGCTGCTTGCTGAGGGCGCCGACGAAGGCGCGCGTGTCCAGCGCGTGGTGCGCGGGTCTCCCGCCGACGCGGCCGGCCTCGCGCCGGGTGACCTGGTCGTCAAGGTAGACGGCGCGCCGGTTACGGAGGCGCTCCGTCTGGACGACAGCGTTGGCGAGAAGGAGCCGGGACAGGAGATGGTGCTCACCGTCCGGCGGTCCGGCCAGGACGTGGATATCAAGGTGACGCTGGCCGCCGCGCCGCCCGCCAACAACCAGGCCGATCCCGGCAACGACCGCCGGCCGCGATTCACGAGGGACGTCTACCGCCTCGCCGTGGTTCCGATCGAGTATCCGGACGTGAAGCACAACCCCGAGATCAAGACATCGGATTGGGAGGCATCGCTGTACAGCAAGGGGACCTATTCCGGCAAGACCAACGTGACGGGCCAGCCGGTCTTCGGCAGCCTGAACGACTTCTACCAGGAGCTCTCGTGCGGCATGCTGCGAGTCGAGGGCAAGGTGTTCGACTGGGTGCAGGTGGGGAAGAACCGCGCGGAGTATTCGCAGGGCGCGGGGCGCAACGTGGTGCGAACGGCCCTGCTTACGGAGGCGCTGGACAAGCTCCAGGCACGAGACGGAACGAACGCGCTGGAGGGTTACGACGGCATCATGTTCCTCTATGCCGGCGGGCGCGTCCCGACGAACCGGGGCGGCATCTACTGGCCGCATCGCTCTACCGTCGCGCACCGCGGCAAGCGCTGGGCCTATCTCATCGTGCCGGAGGGCGGCGCGCGGATGCAGAACATCAGCGTGATGTGCCACGAGTTCGGACACATGCTGGGTCTGCCCGACCTCTACGCGCGGCCTGAGAATCCCGGCTCGACGGGTCTCGGCAACTGGTGCCTGATGTCCAACCAGATCGGGAACGGCCGGCCGGAGCACATGAGCGCCTGGTGCAAGGAGCGGATGGGCTGGCTACAGCCGGCCGTGATCGATCCTACAGTGAAGCAGAAGCTGATTCTCGGGCCGGTGGAGAACTCGCCGAAGGAGTGCTACAAGGTGCTCATCCGGCCGGACGGCAGCGAGTACCTCTTGCTTGAGAACCGCCGCCACATCGGATTCGACGCCAGTCTGCCGGCGGAGGGCCTGCTGATCTGGCGCGTGGTGGGCGGCCGGCCGATCCTGGAGGAGGCGCACGGCGTCTCCGGCCCTCCCGGCCCGCGGGTATTCCCGTCGTCGGTCCCGTTCCCCAGCCCGGAGAACAGCGCCTTCACGCCGGAGACCACGCCCTCCAGCCGTTCCCAGCTCGGCGGCGGCCTGCCCGTCTATATCACGAACATCCAGCGCCAGCCGGACGGCCGGATATCGTTCTACGTGGGGTACGCCTTCGATTAGGGAGGATCAGGCGATCTGCCGGCAGGCTCCGTCAGGCAGCGGCGGCGCATCGATTCCCGTATTGGAGGCTGTGTCGTACACATCAAGTGGAGTGGAGGATCTTGTAGGCGGCCACCAGGACCGCCTCCTCGTCCAAAGCCTCGGAGGCGGCCTGCCGAAGACGGTCCGTGAACCGCGAGAGGTAACTGAGATTCGCGTCGAAGCGGATCCGTGCGTCTGTATAGATCAGGTTCACGCGGTCCTTTACCGGATACCCATCGTTCGACAGATAACTGCCGTGCATACCGCGAATCGTCGAGCAGCCTCCGAATGTGTAAGTAAACTCCTGCTCCAAGGTGTCAAGTAGATTATCGTACGCCGGTGACGGCAGGTCGGGAATATAGACCTCAATTCTTGCCTTTTCGGACAGCGGCAATGAATCGCTCCTTTCGGTGCTCGAACGACTCCATTCGCCGGATTGTCTCTTCCTCGCTCAACTCCTGGCGCTTCGGACGCTCCACTCTAACGACCTTGGGCTCTTTACGCTTCTTGCCCATCGTGGTTGCCTCCATTCATCGCGTCGCGCCGGGGTGATAGATATGCAAGTTGCGCGACCCCGCGACGACTGACAGTATGCGGCAAACCGATCCCAATGTCAATCTCCGCGAGGTGGTCGCATCGCCTCCGTCAGGCGATCTGCGGCTGCGCCCCCTCCGGCAGCGGCGGCGCGTCCACGCCCGCGCGTGGGAGCGTGCCGGAAAGCTCCTGCCGCCAGTGCGCAACCTCGCCCGGCGGGCCGTAGCAGTAGAGCATCCGAAGAGGCGCGTCGCCGGTATTCGCAAGCTGGTGGAACGTGCCCGGAGGGATGTATACCGCCTGGCCCGCGCTCAGCGTCCGCCGCTCCTCGCCGACGCACATCTCGCCCGCGCCCTCCAGCACAACGTAGACCTCCTCCTGATCGTGGTTATGCCAGGGCACCTGTCCGCCGTTGGGCTCGAGCACGACGTGACCCATGCTGAACGTGCCCGCCTGTATCGGCGACATCCCGCCGACCAGGTTCTGCGTCCGCCGCCGCGCCGGGAACGTCCGGCCTTCCAGTTCCGCCAGATCGACCACCTGCATCCGTTCAGCCTCCGCACACAGTTTTCAGTTCTCGTCGCCACCGTGGAGAGTTACGATTCCGTACCGGTACAAGACGATCCTGCCGAAAGCGGCAGGATCGTCTCATGTATGCGCTCGAACGGAGAAAACGTAGGACCACAATCCGGGGGCTCCAGCAAGATATGCCGGAGGGGAATGTGTGCCGGTGAAGCGTCAGACATGCGATTGTCGCGACTGCGCGGTCGAGGGAAGGGACCGCAAACTCCGTTAATCCGCTCAATCCAGCGGGCGCGGCACAGGCGCCGTCAGCAGCCCGTTGCGGCGGAGGCGCCTCGGGGGCGCCGCATCCGACCGGTTCACCGCCACGACCGTCCGCGCCGCGGGCTCCTCGTGATCTTCGGCGCCCGCTCCGGCGTCGCGCGACGCGGTACGCCGCGCCCCGCGCCTGGCCCGGCCGCGCCCGCCAGACGCCACGGCGCGCGATCGCCGGCGGTGCGCGCCGACCACGGCCAGACGCCGCCCGGCCTCGCGCCACGCCTCGGACCGGCAGCTGGCTCGGATCGCCTGCTGCAGCTCGCTGACCGTGATCCTGCCGTCGCCATTCAGGTCGAGCTGGCGGTTACGCGCGTACCAGTCGGCGTACTTGCCGTCGCGGGAGATGAGCGTGCTTGAGGCGGACGCGTGGTCGCGCAGCGAGATCGGCAGGAAGATCGCCTGATAGAGGCGGGCCGTGCTGCCGAGGCCGTAGTGGCTCCAGGGGCGCAGGAACTTCTCGATCCACGGGATCTGCTCCGCCGCATCCAGCTCGCGGAACGCCGAGGCGCCGTCGTGCCACCCGATGTCCGAGAGCGTGCCCGGAAGGAACTGGATCAGTCCGACCGCTCCGCTGGACCGGTTGTGCGCAGCGGGGTTGACGCCGCTCTCGCGCATCATGATCGCCAGCAGGTCGCGGGGCCGGCAGCGCAGCCGCGACGACGCGTCGATCACCGCACGGAAGAACGGATCGGGCAGGTCGTCGATCGCGCTCGTGTCGTCGTCCGAATCGGACCGGTGGCGGCTCGGCAGCCGCTCGACATCGCGGCCATGCGCGGCGCGGTTTACAGCGTGCCTGCGGTGTTTACGGCGGTGACCGGCGGCCCCGGCACCGAGCGCGATGCTCATTCCCAGAAGGGCCAACAGGGCGAAAAGGGCGGCTCTGCGTAACTTACAGCAGTCCATGCTTGCGGATATCCTTTATTGCGGAACGCGCGAGGCGATCGAGCGCCGAAGCATCGCACAGTCGGGCTTCGCGCCCCGCCGGCACAGTGCAGGCTCTTCCGCCGACTTATCATCGGCTCAACCGCCCGCACGGCGCAGGGCAGACGCGAACTCTTCGCGTGACCTCCCGCCGGCGTATTGCCGAAGGGAGGCTCGTCCCTCACCGCCCTCCGCAGCGATCCGTCGCGCCGGGGCGCATCTCGGATTGCGCGGGCGATCGGCGAGCGGCCGATCCGCCCGCCCCGGGCCTACCAGGTTGTTCCGCAATCAAGCGATATTCCTAACATGCTCCTCCAAACCAGCGCGAACGGGGACGACGATGAACGGAAGGAGTCACACAGGCCCGGTTCCGAACACCGCACGCCGAACACTGCCGCGCCTGTCCTACCCCCCGAACCCGTGCGCCTCCAGGAACCGCTGGAGGCTGTCGATCATGTCCGCCCGGTGCGCGCAGACTCGAATCCTGACGTTGCCCTTTCGATCGAAGCGCATCTCAATGCCGTCCGCGCCACGGTGAGGCGACGCGGGCTGGGCCGCGCCCTGCCGCCTGCGAAGCTCTCGAAAGACTCGATCCACCTTGCGCTCCGCGTCCAGCGCATCCAGCAGGTCGCCGAAGCGCGCCGGGTCGTGCCGGGCGGCGGCGACGACGGCCCGGATTTTGGAAAGCGTCGGCCGCGAGATGTGGAAGAGCGCGGCGACGCGGTCCAGCGCGGTGCCGGCCTCCGCCAGGCTGTCGCCTTCCGCCGTCTCCGGCGGTTTGCGCGCCTGCCTCCGACGGGCCTCCGCCCGGGCGCGCGGAAGGATCGCCTCCGCCAGATCCGCGATTTCGGAGTATGTGGGCTGCTCGCCGCGCTCCAGCACCCTCGCGAGAAGCAGCTCAACATGGCCGCCGGGCGTGTGGACCACGATCGCCGCGACATACTCCTCGCCGGCGCGAATCGCTGCCGCGAGCCGCCGCTCGCCCATGATCAGCCGGCGGTCCGGCGTGATTGCGATCGGGTGCAACAGGCTCGCGACGCTCTTCGGACCCGTAAAGGCGTCCGTTACCGCGCGCCGCCTCCGCGGCTCGACCACCACCGCACTGCACCGCACGTACACGAGCGACAGCCCGCCGGCTCCATCATCTGCCGATCGCTTCCCGCAGTACGGCTCCTCTGAACAAGTCATGAATGCTCTGCTCCCCCAGGCTGCGTGCGGCGATCGGCCGACAGCGCGCGCTGCCGACAGATCTCTCGCGCCAGATTCCTGGCCGTTAAGGCCAGCCACGTTTGCTGATCGATATCCGGGGGGGGTAATACGCATCCTTGCCGCGCATGAGCCTGCTGAAAGCGCTCACGCATTAGACGCCAGCGGCCAGTAACAGATCACTTCGAGCTGCGCCCCGACGACACGGGGAGGTGAATCGGTAGGGCGCGTGACTCTGTTCCGCAGGGACAGTGTACAGCCATTCGCGCCGAGTCCGCTTCTCCAATCCTGCAGAATCCATAACCCGGAGGCGCGCCACTGCGCCCGACCGCGGAACCGCATTCCCTGCGGCTCCGCGGGGGGCTGCAGGAGCATGGGGGAAACAGCATTGGTGCAGGAAGGCGCCGCGGCAACCGGTCAAAGCGGCGCGCCGCGTTGTAACCTGGACGCCGGAGCGCACCGCGAATGCCGCAACAACCGTGGCGACCGGTCAGAGCGGCGCGCCCCGTTGTAACGGGTAACACCGTCGGCGCATCGATCGACGGGCGCCGGCGGGATGGATGGTCCGAGAAGCAGGATTAGCCGGCTCGCGCAGCTAACCTGACGGCGCCGCGGCCCAATCCGCGAGCTATCGCCAACTCGCTTCACTTCACCGCGGAAACGGGTTCGCGGCGCGCGCCCTGGCGCACAATCCGCGCGCTATCGCCAATTCGCTTCACTTCACCCCCAGGGAGAACGCCCATGCGCGCGCTGCTCGTGCCGCTTCTCGCCATCCTGCTTTCCGGCGCTGCAGCCTCCGCGGACACGCCCGGCGCGCCCGGCAAGGCGGCCCTCGAAGCCGTCACCGCACGCGGCCGGCTCCTCGCGCAGTACGATCGCGCCGCCGCATTCGCCTCGGACGCCGTCCAGGGCGCATCGCCTCCGGCGGGCAGCGTCCATCGGTATATCGCGGTCCAGGACAAGGCCGGATGGAAGGTGCTCTTCGGCAGGCTGGACACGCCGAAGCGGGCCTTCCAGGTCGCCTACGAGGCGACTGCGAAGGACGCCTCGCTTAGGGCGTTCGCCGTCAAGGCAAACGAGCCGCCGGCCGCCGCCGCCGGCTTTCCGCTCGCCGCGGCCAAGGCGATCGACCTGGCCCTCGCCGACTTC
>DATGJU010000542.1:0-11086 GCA_035295045.1 Chthonomonadaceae bacterium | reverse complement strand
TCATACAGCTCCGCGTATTTGCCTCCCGCCGCTACCAGCTCCTTGTGCGACCCCGACTCCAGGACGACTCCGCGATCGATAACGAGGATTCGGTCGGCATTGACGACCGTCGAGAGCCTGTGCGCGATCACGATCGTCGTGCGGCCCTTCATCAGCCCGTCCAGCGCCTCCTGGACGAGCGCTTCGGAGGACGCGTCCAGCGATGAGGTGGCCTCGTCGAGAATCAGGATGCGCGGGTTCATCAGTATGGCGCGGGCGATCGCGATGCGCTGCCGCTCGCCGCCGGAGAGCCGAATGCCCCGCTCGCCGACGATCGTATCGAACCGCTGCGGCATGCTCTCGATGAACGCCGCGTTCGCCGCGTACGCCGCGCTTCGCACCTCCTCGTCCGTGGCGGCTCGATTTCCATAGGCTATGTTGTCGCGCAGCGTTCCGGCGAATAGCCAGGTCTCCTGTGGCACGATCCCGATCTGCGTTCGCAGCCGCTCCAGTTGTACGTCCCGGACATCGACGCCATCGACCAGGATCCGCCCGGCCGTCGGATCGTAGAAGCGCGGAATCAGGTCGACCAGCGTGCTCTTGCCCGATCCGCTCCTCCCTACGAGGGCGATCACCTCGCCCGGCCGCGCGTCGAACGAGACGTCGGTCAGCACGTCCGGCCCCTGGGCGGCGTATCTGAAGCTGACGTTCTCGAACCGCACGTGCCCGGACAGCTTCGGCAGCGCGATGGCGCCGGCCCGCTCCTGGACCTCCGAATCGATATCCAGCACCTGGTCGAAAATCCGCTTTGCGGCGGCCCTGGACTGATTCGCAAGCGTTACCATTCCGCCGATGTCGCCTGCCGTCCGCGCCAGCGCGTTGAGGAGGAATACGAACGCCATCAGGCCGCCCTGCGTGAGCCCATGGTTCGGGTCCTGAAACTCCGGCTCCTTGGGCAGCGGCCGATCGGGCTGAATCTCCGACGCGTGCACCGCCGCGAGCCAGGTGGCCGACCGGTAGTACGCCGTTCGCTGCCGCGCAATGACGCCATTCGTCTTGACGACCTCCTGCCCTCCGAGGAACAGCACCAGCGCAATGCCGAATGCGCCGATGAACTCGGTCAAGGGCCGCAACAGAGAGCTCTTGCGCACACCGCGCATGACCGTCTTCATCGTTCGGTGGTTCTCGGCGCCGAAGCGGGCGATCTCCTTGTTCTCCGCTGCGAACGACTTGATAATTCGAACGCCCGACACGGTCTCCTCGATGATCGTGGTCAGGTCCGCGAGCTTCTCCTGGATTTCGGCGGAAATCCGGCGGATTCGCTTGCCGATGTGCTGGATCACGATCGCCATGAACGGAATGAAGATGAGCGAAATGATCGCGAGGCGCCAGCTATAGTAGAACAGGCCGGCGAGGCTGAGCAGCACGGTTATCGGCGAGGCGATCGCGTCCTTGAGGCTCATCGCCGCATTCTGGAGGACGGGTACGTCGTTGGTCAGCGTGGAGAGTATTGCGCCCGTTCGGCGCGTGTTGAAGAAGGAGAGCGAGAGGTGCTGAAGGTGGGCGTAGATATCGTCGCGAAGCCTCATCGCCGCCCGGTTCGCGACAAGCGAAAGCAGATAGCTTTGGCCGAACGAAAATACGCCCTTAATCAGGAAAATGACGACGACCGTGACGCACATCCAGGACAGCCGGTCGATATTGCCTGACCGCATCGAGTCGAGCGCCAGCTCGATGAACTTGGCGATTCCGACGGTAATACCGGCGGTTACCGCGGCGCACAGCAGTCCGCCGATGAGCGCGCCAAGGTGGGGCTTCAGATAACCCAGCAGGCGGCGCATAGTGTCCGGTCGGTCGTTCAAAAGGCGATCCCCAGGCAACAGAGCAGTCCGTCTATTATGTCACATTGCCGGGGGATTGGCTAGAATCGCGGCGAGCCGTGGCCGGGCTACGGCCGGTCCACTATATCGATCCGGCGCTCGTCCGAGAGGCAGCGAATGTCCGGAGCATACATCGCATAGCCGTTCGTCGGCAGGGCGTGGAACCGGCCGGGCGTTTCGGCGCGCAGGCGATAGGTTAGCGTCCGGCGGCCCTGCGGCATGTACGACACGAAGAACGCCACCTTCTGGTCGCGGAACTCGATGTTGGAGTAGACGCCTAGCCCCGAGCGCTCCCCGCTTCTCAGCGACACGGCCTCGCAGCCGGCCGGCTTCAAGTCTTCGAAGGCCAGGTATTCGTAGTCGTTCTTGGACTCGACCTGCAGCTCGACGTCGATCAGATCGCCGCTCGAAAGGGCGTCGCCGTCCTTCAGAGCGACCCGATCGTAACGCGGTCCCTCGTCGCCGGCCGCGCCGGCGGTCCAGACGCCGCCCTGGTCGAGCAGATCGTACCGGCCCGTGAGGAATGGGTTTTGCCTGTCGGACGCGATCGGCACGTAGTCGGGCGTCCCCGACGCGGTGCCTGGGACCAGCCGGTAGTACCGGCGCGTTACGCCGATCTCATTCCCGGTCGCGGCGATCGGCTCCTCCAGCGTGAACGTTCGGGTGTAGGCGCCGTAGTAGCACGCTCCGCGCCCGTGCATAGTGATGGTGAGCATCTGGTCGCCGGTCCTGAGAAGGTCATCCGGCACGACGAACTGGTTGTCGAAGAACAGCGCATTGTCGTGGTTCACCGTGTATTCGCGTCGGGCGCGGCCCCCCAAATCCACGGTGAGCGTATAGTTCGGCGCCAGCTCCTTCGTGGTCCGCGCGTAGTCGGCCAGGGCGTATACCGCCATGGCCGTCTGACGCGTATCCCTCCACGCATTCGCGCGCCGGTTATTCGCCAGCCACTTCACGAGCATCGCCGACATCGGCGACGACGGGTCGATCGCAAGGAACGCTTGCAGGACGACGGCGTTCGTCTCAACCCGATCGTTGTACCATCGCCACCAGTACCGGTCCGACGAATCCCAGCTCGCCGTTCCGTTGGCGGCATCGACCCGCGCCGTGGTCTGCAGGTTGCGGAGGATCACGGCTGCCTTGTCCTTGTCGCCGACTTCGTGGAGAGCGAGCGCAAGCAGGGCTTTGGAGTACGCGCTAAGCCGTTCGCGGTTGGTGAAGAGCCGGCCCGTTACGAGCGGCCGGACCTGGTCCCGGAAGCGGCCATCCATCGCGACCACGCGCGCCTCATACGCCATTCGATGGAAGTCGTCGTCCTCCAGCAGCCGCGCCGTGAGATACTTCAATCCTCGCTCCAGCATGCCGGGGTCCACCGTACAGCCAGTGGCTTTTCCAAGCTGCAGGCCATACAGTACGTACGCGGTCATAAACGGATCGCTGCTGTCCTGGGGCCACCAGCCCCAGCCCCCGTCCGAATGCTGGAACTGCTGGATTCGAGCCAGCCCGTCCTCGGTCATGCCCTTTAGCTCGGCAGTGTTGAACACCGGATTGAGCGAAGTTCGGGCGAGCTGGGCCGTCTGAAGCACGCCCGGCCGGCCGCTCGGGTAGGTGTATGGACTGTTCGCCGGAGCCTTATGGGTGCGCTGGCCGGCAGCCCGCTCCCGCAGCAGAGCGGCCCGCTTGCCCAGTGCCTCGAGATCGTAGCCCGACTCCTTCAGCGTCTGCGCCACGACCACGCTTGGGAGGAATCGGCTCATCGTCTGCTCTACACAACCATATGGATAGCCGTTCAGATACGGCAGCGCGTCGAGCATAATCGTCGCCAGCGACGGGTCGAGGCTTACAACCAATTCGGAGCTGCCGGGCTTTCGCGCCTCTGGCAGGGATATCGTTACGCGCGCTGTGGCATCGTTCCGGAGTACGCCGTTCTGTGCGGTCGCTCGCTCGACGCCGTGCACGATCACAGGGACTACCGCCTCATTCGCGTCCGAAGCGTCGGTCGTCGCCGCATACATCCTGACCACGAGCGATCCTTCCCGCCGCAAGCGCACGGTCCAATCGACACGCGCTTCCCCCTCCTTCGGCACGTCTACGGTCACCTCCGGCCGGTCCGCGCTTACGGTCTTTGCTCCGGCTGCCGCCTGCCTCCCGCCGGACGCGGGCATGATCTCGGCGTTCCCGCCCTCCAGTCCGAGCCGAACGCGCACCCTGGCAGCGTGCGGCAGGTAGTTTTGAACGTTTGCCGTGAGCGTGACGGTGTCGCGCTCGACGCAGAAGCGGGGCGCCTGGAGCCTGACGATCAGGTCCTTCTTGGTCCGCACGCGCGCCTCGCCGACGCCGACTTCCGCGGCTCGCGTCGTCCCGACGACGTGCGCCCGCCACTGCGTCAGGTTGTCCGGCCAGGTCACCTCCACCGTCGCATGGCCGGTCGCATCGGTCACGACGGCCGGCGTCCAGAACGCCGTATCCGAGAAGTGGGAGCGGACCCGTGCGCCCGAACCATTCTGCGGCTCTTCCCCCGCGTGGTTCTCCGCTCCAGGTTCACTCTTGGCGACAACCCCGAGAGGCTTGCGCGCCGCCGCCGACATCGGTCTTTCGGCGGCCACAGGTCCGGGCGCGCCCGAGGGCAAGGAAGAGTCCAACAATATACTGTTGCTGTCCTTGTCATTCAACACCTGCCCTGTGATGCCGAACTCGTTCAGGAGATCGACGCGCCCATATGTCGCGATTCCACCGAAGCCCCCTCCGAAGCCAGAGCGCCGCCAAGAGCCGTACGCGTTCATGTAGTACCAGCTTCGCCGCTCGACGCCAGGCCAATCGGCCAGCTCGCCCATTCCCTCCGGCAGCAGCCATTCGTGCAGCGGGTACTGGCCCGCGGTCTGGCTGTCCTCGGTGCGCGAGCTTATGTACACTCCGATCGAATGCGCCGACTGTACGCTGATCGTCCTGCGGCCCCCGTAGAAATAGCTGCGAATATCGGGCGCGTAGTCCTTCTGGATGTAGCCGAGCGAGGCGTCGGTCACTGCCACGCTCAACTCGGCCCGCAGCGGCCGCCCGTGCCAGTCCGTCGCGGCAAGCCGGATGCGCGCCTTGTCGCCCGGCCGATACTGCTCACGGTCCGGCTGAACCGTGAGCCTGACCAGGCGCTGCACCGGCGGAACGAACAGCTCCTGCGTTGCCATCAACGCCTGTCCGTCGCGCACACAGGTGGCCGTCAGGAAGACGTTGGGCACGTCCGCATCGCTTAGCGGCGCATCAATGACGATGCTGCGGCCGGGTACGTGGAGCACCTCCTTGCCGAGAATCACGTTGTTCGCCTGGCGGACGAGAAGCACGGTACTGTCCGGCGCCGGGGTCACCAGCAATACCTTTGCCCGCTGGCCCTGCTCGTAGTAGGGGTTCTCGACGAACAGCCCGACCTCACGGTACTGGAACCTGCCCGCGCGCAGCTCCGGCCCGTCCACCCACACGAAGACCGAGCCTGAAACCGGCTGCTCGGCCGTGTCGCGTGTCTCAAAAGCGATGCGGAAATAGCCGGACGGCGCATCCTTCCAGTGAAAGATGCCACGCCCTTGCGGGCCGGTCCGGAGCGCCTCGTCGTATACGAGGGCCTCCTTGCGGTCCGGTGTGAAAGGCTGCCGGTACACCCGCATTCGGCCGGCCGCCGGTACGGGCCGGTCCGACGGATTGAGGGTCATTACCTCGATGTCCACGCGGTCGCCCTGCGTCGCAAAGCCGTGCGGGAAGTCCAGGAAGGCCGCGACATCACGCCGCGTCGCTTTCACCGTGCCGGAGCCGCTAATGACCCGGCGGCTCGCGTCCTGAACGTCGGCATCGATCGCGAACTGAAAGTCGCTATCGTCGTAGCTCGTTCCGGCAGGAGCCTTCGTGGGGAAGGAGATCCTGGCGTCGCCCTTCGCGTCGGTCTGCGCCTCACCCTGCGAGATTACGGCGCCATTGCGGTAGTAGGCGTTGTAGTCGCCGGCCGAATCGTATCCGTACAGGAAGTCGAAGGGCCGTGGGAAACGGTAGGACTGCGCCCAGTAGTTGCGGTAGACGCGATAAGCGACGTGCGCGTTGGCGACCGGCCCGCCGAAATAGTAGCCTGCGTGGACGGTCGCGGTCGTCGGCTCGCCAAGCCGGACGCGATCGGCGGTCGGCGTCACGGTCACTTCAAACTCCGGCTTCTTGTACTCCTCCACTCGGAACCGATTTCCGCCGTATTGCGTCGCGGCTGTTTCCAGTCGGCGGGCGGTCACCTGCAGGCTGTACTCCCCAAGCGGCACGTTATGCGAGAGGTCGAACTCGCCCTTTACGCTGCCGAATTCGGAGGTTGTCGCGTCGTTCTCGTAGACTAACTTGCCGTCCGGTCCGGTTACCGCAACGTGTACGGGCGCGCCGGCCAATGGCTTGAGGCCCGCGCGCTCGTGACGCATCAGCAGGTCGCGATAATAGACCCGCTGCGTGGGCCGGTAGACGGTCCGGTCTGTAACGCAGTAGGCCGAGATAAGCCCGGGGTTGTCGCTGTATCCGGCAGAGTACGCTCCGCCCGTTATGGCATACCGCCCGCGTTTCGCGACCGCCGCCTGCACGCGGAAGCCGGACCGGCCCGGCGCGAGCAGCAGTGGCACGGTGAGCAGCCCTTTGGCGTCGGTGTCGCCTTCGCTAAACGCGGAGTGCTGGCGCCCGCCCTCCCACCAGAACTGCTTTGCTACGACTCGCGAGCCGGCAATGGGCGCGCCGCTCCGCAAATCGGCCGCGAAGAAGAGCGCGGAGTCCCGCTGGACCTGCTGCACGAGCGCCAGGTCGGTTACAAGCACCACGGCGCCGGCTCGTATCGAAGTGCCTTCCGCCGCGACCAGATATGCGCCCCGCTCGCTAACCGGCACGGTCACGGTTTCGGCGCGCGGCTCGTGCGCTCCAGTATCCTTCGTATCGAGCGTCCATTCCGCTGCCGGGCGTCCATACCGGCGGTCCAGGTCGTCAAGATTATCGAACAGGCCCTCAAACTGATTGAGTTCTCGCTCCGAAACGTTGCGGCCCCGCGCGTGCTCCAGCGCGTCTTCCAGCCGGACCCGGTACGCCCGGAACCGGACCGCCGCCAGGTTGCGGAAACCGACCTGCAGCTTCGGCTTCTCACCGAGCGCCGCCTGGCCTATGGGTGCAAGGCTCAGCTGCCGGCGGGTTATCTCTTCGAGGTCCCGCCGCGCATCGACAGCCCATTTGCTCTGCGGCCGCTCCACCGTGAGCCGCTTTAGCTCCCGCTCCGCGTCGAGGTAGTGGCCGGACTGGTTGAGCCAGAGGCCGACCGTGTATTGCGCCTGGTCTCGCACCGGGTCGGCCGGATACCGCGCGACCAGGTCATGAAGCACGGCCTCCGGGGATTCGTTCTCGTAGGGGTACGGAATGCCTACCGCCGCACCGTTCTCGTAGCGAACGGCGTAGCTCTGCATCATTCCGTGGTACATGCGCAGCCAGAGCGCCTTGCCGAACAGCGCAAGCGCGGCCTCGTGGCCGCCGCCCTTTAGCGACTCGGCGAGCAAGGGAATCTGCGCATAGAGGTACATGATCCGCTTCGGGGCGGGCCAGTGTGGATCGTACGCCTGAGACGTGTCGATCCGCCATACTGGCGAGTCGGGCTTCTCCCAGCTGTGGCTCATAGCCCAGCGCGACAGGTCATCCGTCTCCGCAAGGACGCGAGCGAGGTCGAAGTCGAGCTCTACCTCCTCGCCGCGCGTGTCCGCACGGCTCCGGAACGCGCCGAACAACACGCGCGCGGCCTCCAGCGCATCGTGCGCATTACGCTCATCCTGTGGCCCAAGCGCAATGCGCTCCGGCGCCGCGTCGGCAGAAGGCTGTTTTGGAACATCGTTGCCGCGGTGAACCGTGGCGCCGATTCGATATCCCTGGTGCGGGGCGGCAATGAGCAGTCGGCCGAGCCAGTAGAGGCCGCGCGGCTCCCAGACAGTACCGCGATGGGTCTTCACGAAGTCGAGCGAGCGAATCAGCGCCTGGTCCCACTGCTGTGATTTGCCCATCGAAACGGCGATTCGATAGGCGACATCATCCGTCCGCCCCGCCGGAACGGCGCCCGCCGCCTGCAGGGCCTCGTACGACTTGAGAGCATCGGAGTAGCTCTTCTCGGCGAAGAGCCTGTCCGCGTCCGCCAGCGTCACCTTCTGCGACCGTGCCGCGAGGGAAACCGCGCCCACCACCACCGCCAGGATCAGCAGCGCCCAACGGGAGCGCCGCACTCCAAGTTCTCGCATCGATCTCTCCTGTATCAAGGCGCCGCGTACGCGCCGCAGTCATAGGACGTGTGCGCGCGCCGCCGGGTTACGCGTAAACCTTCGTCGGCCTGCTGCTCGGCGCTAGCCGGGCCGACATTATGTGTGATACTATCTGATTAATACTTGATAGGGAAGAGGCTATGTCAACTACTTCCGGCGAGCATACCCGCCACCGAAGCCCGGCCTACCCGGCATTTAGCCTGAAAGTGGCAGTCGAGAAGCTCGCGCTGATCTACGAGGCGCATCGCCGCGCGGCAATCGCTCCTGATACGCTGAAGCGCACGATGGGTTACGAACTGACAACCAGTCACTCGATGCGGGCGATCGCGGCGCTTATTCAGTTCGGGTTGATAGAAGAGGACGGCGGCGCGGAGCGGCGGCTGAGAGTGTCGGAGCTTGGACTGAGCATCGTTCTGCGTAAGGCGATGGATTCCGAGCGCGTAACACATCTGCGGCGAGCAGCCATGCGGCCCGCGATCTACCGGCAGATGCTCGACCTGTGGAAGGACGATCTGCCGCCGGATGAGGCGATATCGAGGTTTCTGCTTTTCGACCGGAACTTCAACCCGGCGGTAGTCCCCGCGGTCATCCGCGATTTCCGCACGACGCACCAGTTCGCGAGGTTATCATGGGTCGGCGCTCCCGGGCCCGTGCCGAGTGCAGACGAGCAGACGCGCGGCGGCGCAGCCGAGCGCGCGGGATCGGACCAGTGCGGCGTGCCGCCCCCCGGCCAGGATGCCGGCGCGCCCGCCGCAGCGAACGTGCGGCGGTATCAGCTTCCCCTGCCCCACGGCCGGATAGCCGTGATCGAGGTCCCGGCCGATGCCGGCGAAGCGGACATGGACTTCGTCGTACGGTATCTGCTATTGATGAAGGAGGCGATGTGACGTCAGGGCGCGAACAACAGAGGAGGAAACGAGAGCCGGGACAGGGGTGGCACCCCCGGTTGGAATCGAACCAACGGCCGACCGCTTAGAAGGCGGTTGCTCTATCCTCTGAGCTACGGGGGCAAATCCGGGGCGCTTTAAGCGGGAGACGAGGTTCGAACTCGCGACTTCCAACTTGGAAGGATGGCACTCTACCACTGAGTTACTCCCGCAGACGACGATAATATATCACGAGCCGGGCCACCCCGTCAACCCACGTTCCACGAGAATGGATTCTGCAGAGCTTTTTTGCTGGAGCGCTTCCGCTTTTGGCCCGCGGCGCGTAGTACTGTTGTGTTGCTTTCGATTTGCAGGACGCGAGGTCGTCGATGAACGCAAACATAACAGATAACATAACTCCCCTGCGCCCCCTGACAGCCGGCCGCTATCGCACGCCGGAAGTCGAGGCGCAAATCCGCGAAGCCCTCCCGCTTCATCTCACGCAGCTCGCAACCACAATCCACCGGACCAACGCACCCGGCGAGCATGCGATTAAGGAAGAGGTTCTGGTCTACCTCCTGCGACACTTCCAGCGCGAGGGCCGGCCCCACGATGCCAACGTCGTCGCCGAAGAGATCACCGCCCGCACTAACCGCTTCATCGCCGCGTGGGTCGACAAGGGGCTCCCCGGCGTTGCGGTGCTTCACCGCGAGCGGTGCGTCGAGGACATCTACCTGGAGATGTGGACCGCGCTCCAAAGCGATGCGCCTGGTTACGAGTTCTGGGAGATCGCGTTCTGGATGTGCCTGAAGCGCCGTGCCGCCAATGCCGCCAAGCAGGCGCGCCGCTCCGCATATCAGGAGGCGCCGATGGTCTACATGTCCGGCGATACGGGCGAGGAGATGAGCCTGCTGGACCGCATGCCGGATCGCAGCGCGCAGGATACGCAGAGCCGCATCGAGCTCCAGGACGCTCTGAACCGCCTGCCCGACGATCAGCGCACCGCCGTTTTCCTGTTTTATCATGAGTCGTGGAGTCAACAGCAGATAGCGGCGCAGTTCGGCGTATCGGACCGTACCATTCGCAACTGGCTGTCCGCCGCGATGCACACGCTGCGAGACTACTACGGTGTCCGCGCCTGATCGGCCGGTCGCCGCATGGATTCGAGGACCGATATGATGGCAAGAACAGACGAGGAGCTGGACAGGATTTTCGCGGCCTTTGACGAAGACCGCCGATCTGCGAAGCCCCGCCCGCTGTCGGCATGGATTGCGGAGCATCCCGACCTCTCTGCCTCGTTCGCGCACTGGGCGACAGAGTGCCAGTCTCTCCAGGCCGCCGAGGAGCTCGGGCCTACCGCCGAGTTCGAGCGTCGAAGTCTGCAAATCGGCTCGGCGGTGCTCGCGCGACTTCGCTTCGGCGACGGCGCCGCTGCGCAGATTTCAAGCCTCAACGATGCTGCCCGCGCCGCGGGCGCCCACCCGAAGGACGTCGCGCGCCGATCCGGTATTGGGATTACGCTCTTTGCCAAGCTCAATCGGCGGCTGATCGACTCAGAAACGATTCCCGGCCGGCTCGTCGAGCTGCTGGCGGATACGTTGCGCGTCCCGGCGTCGAGCCTCCTCGCCTATCTTGCGCAGCCGCCCATGCTGGCGGAGGGAGCCGCCTATCGCGCGGCAAAGGCGCCGGAGGCGGTCGGGGGACAGCCATTCGGCGATGCGCTCCGTGAGTGCGCGGATATGACGGAAGAACAGAAGCGCCAATGGCTGTGAGCGTCCTTCGCTCTGCCGAGTCGTCCACGATGCACGCTGCGATCTGCTTCAATCCGGCGCCTGCAAGATCGCGGCCCCGGCACGGGCCGGCGACAATGCTCCGATCAACAGGCATCGAGGATGGCCGATGAGCCATTGGTCAACGCTCAGGACGCGCGCCGCGGAGAAGCACGCCGAGCTGCGAGCGCGGATCGGCGCCGATGGCGACGCACTGGTGCACGCCGACCTCCTGCTCGGCGCCGCCTCCGATCTGACCGGGATCGAGCTCCAGGCGCTGCCCGCCGGAGATCCGCTGCTGG